>DATNRD010000657.1:0-2378 GCA_036703665.1 Candidatus Obscuribacterales bacterium | reverse complement strand
ACTCTTGGCAAAGGCTTGCGCCAGCCCCTGTCCCGCTCCCAGGAAGAAAATTGCATAGCACAACACGATGAATACGAGCGATGCGGCCAGCGGCACTTTGATGCAACCAGCCAGCGTGCACAGGTACTGGATGCCGCAGGTGTGCCCGAGCAGAGCAACGAGCGCCAGCAGAGCCGCCGCCAGGGCAAGCGGCTGCGCCGGATAGATTTGACCTTTCGTCTGCACTCCGAACAGCATTGTGCCAAGCCCGGTGAGAATAAAGCAGGCTGAAACGCCGGGAGCCATCGGCCCTGGAAATGTAATCCCGGCAGAATCCTCCCTGGGCTGCCACCATATGTGGTTCAAGCTCAAGTCCAGACCGGAGAGATTCTCAACCAGCGTGAGCACTCCGGCTAGAACAACGCAAAGCGCCAGCAACTGCCCGATCCGGTAAAGCCAGGGGCGATCTCTGAACAAAGCCACACAGGCAAGCGCCCCGGCAGACAAGATAAAGGCAATGGAAACGCTGCTGTGGATCTTGCCTCCGAACGCGAGGGGGTTTTTTAACGGCTCGTAGTCGAACAGCCAGCCCGAGAGGATCAGTAGCCCGCCCACAAGCACGCCGATTAAGGCGGCACCGGCCGATTTCTTGAACAGATGGACCAGTCGCCAATCGATGCTGCTTGCTGCGTCGGACAAACTCAAATCCCCCGGGACAATTCCCCAAGCTCCGCCAGGGCAGTCAGTTCACACGTAGCGCCTTGTCTATTGCCGCCACGTATACATCTTTCTGCTTAGGCCCGACCAGCTCCTTCAGCAGTTTCCTGCGGCCCGAAAAAATACCGACGATGGGAACCCAATCGGCCGAATCACGAAGGAAGCCGTAAACCCCGTAGGCCTTCGCACGTGTTTCGGCGTCTTTCAAAGTGGGCGCCGAAGCGTCCAGCTCGATGATCTCGACCTTGTCTCCATACTGATCTTTGAGCTCCTTCATGACCGGCCTCACCTTCTGGCACCACGCCTTGCAGCTCTCGTCGAAAATCAGGACAACGAGCACCGGTCGCTTGTCGCCGGACCCGGCTTGCCCCTGGGCAAGGCATGGTTGCCAGGCAACCATCAAGGCAAACAAAAATGCAAGGAGGAAGCGGATCATAAGCCCTGTACGGATGTGCTCCACATGGATCCATGATAGCGGCCGACTAGAACTAATTCATAAATGTTCTCAATACGGGATACACGTATTGACTCGTCCCTCCCCCACATTTAGCCTTGCCAATAGGTTGGGAAGACCCGGGAAACGGCGTTGACGAGTCGCATTCAGAGCACGGGCACAAGCAGTCGATGGAAAACGCCGCGGTTGGCGATTGTCGTCGGTGGAGCTCTTTTGCTTGCCAGTCTGCCCATCTTGCCGCTCACCTTCGTTTTCCCGCCCGGGTCGGCACCTGATTTATCGCATGTGGCACGCGTGCGTGACTTCCTGTTCGGGCGCTTCGGCTCGCCTCCACCTGTTGCCCCCGGCTCCGGCGATCACGGCAAGAAGCCGGCTTCGGCCGGCACGCCGGGCGGACAATTCGATATCCTGCAGCAGGCCGCCCAGGATCTTCTCATACAAATTTCCGCCTCACCCCAGGACCCGGCGCTGCACAACAGATTGGGCATGGTTTACAGCTCGCTGGGCGAGCTCGACAGCGCCGAGAAGCACTTCCAGCGCGCCGTAGAGCTGGCTCACCTGGGGCTGTCCAACCTTCAGGAGAAGGGACAAATCTTGCAGAGCCAGGGCAAGCTGAAGCAGGCTTGCTCGCTGGTGCTCGAATCTTCGCGCCTCAATGTAGAGCTTTCGGCCGCTCACAGCAACCTGGCTCGCGTCTACGAAAGGCTCGGACACCACGACCGGGTCATGGCGGAGCTGGATCAATTAAACAAAGACGTTGTAAACCTGGCAGCGGGCCCTGCCGGGACACCCGGTCGCAGCGGACCGGTCAGCCCTGCCGTGGCCAAGCTTCTTGCCCGGGGTGAATCGCTCATGCGCAGCGGGCGCTACGAGGAGGCCATGAGCGCCTTCCGCAACGTCATAGCAATCGACCCCCGCGTAGCCCTGGCGCACCATCAACTGGGGCTGGCTGCGGCCATAACGAACAATCCGGACATCGCCGCTCAGGAGCTCGAGGCGACGGTAAAGCTGGAGCCCGCCAACGCCGCCGCCCACAACAATCTGGGCCTGTCCTATCAGACGCTGTCGGAGCTGGAGAAGGCGCAAAAGGAGTTTGAAAAGGCCGTGGCGCTCGACCCACGCATGACCGAGGCCGCCATCAACCTGGGGAACCTCCTCTCCGCTCAGGGGAGGTACCAGGAGGCAGCTCACGCCTACTCCCAGGCCGTCATGAGCAACCCGCGATCGG
>DATNRD010000656.1:0-11523 GCA_036703665.1 Candidatus Obscuribacterales bacterium | reverse complement strand
ATCCAGCCAGTAGGGAAGATACCCCAGGTCGTAGTGGCGCAGGTGCTCTTGCGCCTGCTGACCGGGCCAGAAACCCAGGTATCGAATGTCGGCTTTCTTGCCGCAGGCAGTGAGCGGTACGTCGACACAGTGCCCCAGCAGTGTAAGAGTAAGAGGCCGGCCTGCTACCTTCCAATCGAGCGCGTTAAGAGCGCTCATGAACAATTGAAATTCCTGGCGCGCATACAGACTGCCCGCAAACACTATGCGGTAATCATCGGACATCGGGCGCTCAACCGGAGGAAGCGGCACGACTGAATTGATGATTACCTCGCAGTGTATCCCGTAGATCTGCTCCATTTCCGCCTTCATCCCTGGCGATGCGACTCCGCATCTGACTGCGCTCTTCATCAAATGGGCAAACTCCCGCTGGATAAGGCTCACCGCTATTCTGTGATAGCCCCGATTGTCCGCGACGTAGTCGATTGGATCCCAAATTATTGGCACAAAACGCACATCCAGGTTGTTAAGTACATGCCTGGCCAGATAAATGGTTGCCGGACCGGCGATTGGTGCAAGAATTTGCTCAATGTCAGATTGTTTGCTCAATTGGATGACTTTATGAGCCAGCAGCTTACACTGCCTGTGTATCTCCATCAGCCGTCTGAGTGATTGCACTACTCCGGCCCTCAGGCGAGCTCCTGGCTGTTTGCCAGCCCACTCATTCGGCAGTTCATCGGTATGTAGCGGCAACCAGTCGAGTTCGGGCGAGCGAATGCCGTCGTCGTACCCCGCTCCCTTGGCGGCGAAACAAACCAGTCTATCCCGTGGAAATGCCAGACAAATGTCCTGCAGAAATTTCTCGGCGACGTTGCCTTCGCCTGGTCTGGCCGGGGTAAGCAGCAGTGTGCGAGGAACGGGCACGTGAGCCTCCCTGACGTCAGCCTGGATGAGAAGCCAGGGTGGTGTGGCGATAGCCGAGGACCAGGTTCACTACGGTGTCGCTCACTGCTGGAGACTTGTATTCAGGAGGGGAATCCCACTGCCTGGCGTTCTGCAAAGCGACTTTGATGCATTGCAGTATATAAGCCGGTTCTGCTCCACTCAGGATGTTGCTCCCACACTCGAGTGTTTCCGGGCGCTCAGTGGTGTCGCGAATCGTAACATTCGCCACCTGCAGAATACAGCATTCTTCTTGCACGGTGCCGCTATCTGTCATGACGCAAAAGGCATGTTGCTCGAGCGCCAGGAAATCGAAGAATCCAAAAGGCCTGAGAAATCGTATCGCGCTGTTGGGCGAATGGACTGCATACTCCTTCATGCGCGCCTGAGTACGCGGATGGGTACTCACGATAACCGGCATCCCATATGTCTGCTGCACGAGTTCCAGCGAACGCGTGAGCATATGCAGTCGTTCGGGCAGGTCCACATTTTCCGCACGGTGCATTGTAAGCAGAAAGTACTCTTTGCGGCGGAGCCCGAGATCCTGTAATATCGTGGATTCTTCAATGCGGGGGCGGTAGTGGTTGATGACCTCGTAGATAGGGTTACCGGTGACGAATATTCTGCTTGCGTGTATGCCTTCGGCAAGCAGGTTAGCCCTGCTGCGCTCCGTGTAGGGCATCAGCACATCACTTGCGTGGTCGATAATCCGCCGGTTGACTTCCTCTGGCACACGATCGTCGTAGCATCTGTTTCCTGCCTCGAGATGGAACACCTTTATGGCCAGACGCTTGGCCGGGATTACTGATAAACCGCTGTTCGTGTCCCCAAGAACCAGGAGCCTGTCCGGCTTTTCGTGCAACATTATCTCTTCTGACTTGGCGATGATGTCACCGGCCTGCCGGCCAAACGAGCTGCCATCCACGCTCAAGTAGTGGTCCGGTCGACGAATGGACAGCTCACTGAAAAATACATCACTTAACGACGGGTCGAAGTTCTGACCCGTGTGAACGAGCACATGAGAGCAGACGTCATCCAACTTGGAGATTATCCGGCTGAGCCGGATAATCTCCGGGCGAGTACCGAGGACAGTCATCACCTTCATACGCTGCTTTCCTGATGAGCATGCTGGCCGACCGGGGGCGCAGGCGAGCCGATCAGCAGATTGTTACGCATGAGAAGATCGTAGACCGCCAATTTGTCCATTACGTCCTTGGCCGATGAATATTCCATGCCGGCAAGAGGAAACGGTCCGCAATGCGTTTCTCGTAACTCCGGCAATATCGGCAGCACAACATAATAGTTGCCTCTCCGCTCGGTGCGATAAGCCTCCTCTTCAGAGATGAGCACCTCGTGTTCCTTCTCGCCCGGACGAATGCCGACGAATTCAAGCTTGATGTTGCGTTTTCCAATCAGCACTTCAGCCAGGTCTACGATGCGCGCGCTTGGAAGAATGGGGACAAAGACCTCGCCTCTTTTGCCGTTGGTCAACGAAGCAAATATCGTATCTACGGCATCATCGAGACTAAGCAGGAAACGTGTCATCGCCTGGGTAGTTATGGTTATCGGGCCACCACGGGCAATCTGGTCGTGAAACAGCGGTATGACAGAACCTCGTGACGCGAGGACATTGCCATAGCGGACGCAGACGAATCGAGTAAGCGGGCAATCTAGATTTGCATGCCCGTAGACGCGTTCCTGTATGGCCTTGGTCATGCCCATGACATTGACCGGCTTGCATGCTTTATCTGTCGATATGCCGACAACGGTGCTGACTTCCAGCTTGTTCTCTCTTATCGCTCGAGCGATGTTTTCGGCGCCGATGATGTTTGTCTGCACGGCCTCAAAAGGGTAATACTCGCACGCCGGTACTTGCTTCATAGCTGCCGCATTAAAGACGATTTGCGCGTCTCGCAGGGCAGTGCGCACCGAGCTGTAATCGCGGATGTCACCAATAGCAAACTTCAGGGCGCGCCCGGAATCGTGATAAGCAATGTCGTCGGTACTTGCTGCCAGACGCTGGAATTCCAGGCGCATGTAATGCTGCTTTGCTTCATCGCGGGAGACGACCACGACCTTGGTCGGTCGGCCCATTTCGCCGCTGAGAATCCTCCTCACCAGAAGCTTCCCCAGCGAACCGGTGCCGCCAAACACGACAACGTTCTTACCCGCAAGCATAAGACTTTCTGAATTGCTCATAAGGCGTCGGGTCCTTAAACAGCCGCTCAATCATTACAGGCCAGGACGGCGCGGCTATGCCGGTTTTAGCGTGTAGTCTCGACCCGTCCAAGCTGCGGTCGCATACGAACGTATCATCGGGGATGATGTCGACGGACAAATTTATTGCGTCTCTTACCAGATTTAGCAGAGCATATTTGCTGATGGGCTCGGATGCCATGTGCCATACACCATGCAGGGAGCCGTGATTCTCGATGATTTCGGCAATGATTTCTGCCAGAGCGTGCGTGGTCAGCCCACTGAATATGGCTTTCGTGAATCCCTTGATCGTCTTGCCTTCCTGGGAAAGGAACCACTCGATAAGACCGTAATTATTCTCCAGTTGCCGGCCGATTACGGATGTGCGCAGTGTGAGACAGCCCTCGCCTTGCACTTCACCGAGCAATTTGCTGCGCCCATACAAATCGGTAGCATCAGGCGTATCCAGCTCCGAGTACGCACCCCGTTTTCCGGAAAACACACAGTCCGTGCTCAATGTGATAAATCGAGCTCCGGCTGCGCCAGCCAGGCGTGCCAGGCGATGCGGAAACAGTGCATTTACACCAATGGCGGTAACGGGGTCCTGGGATTCAGCGCACTGCTTGACCACCCCGATGCAATTGATCACCACGTCTGGGCGAACCGTCCTCACGGCGTTGACAACCGAGTCAAAATCGCAGGTGTTGACGTGGCAAATCAGGCGCCCTGCATCAGATATTTTTAACGCCTGCAGTCTCGAAGATCCTCCGCGAATGGTGGCGTACGTTTGAAACTCTCGCTGCAGCCTTTGCCACAGCTTGTGTCCCACCATACCAGTGCCGCCGAAGATAAGAACTTTCCTTGTCACGTGGTCCTCCGCGTTTGCGCTCCGTGCACGCCGGGTCGGGCATGTTCAGCTCATGTGGCCGTCGAGGGCAGCGCTGTTATGGGGCTAAGTTGCTTGCCATGGTGGCATTACCGCCAGGCTTAGAATCTATTCAGCCCCCCTGGCACACCGTTAGAGGCGGGTGCCTCTCTTCAATTGCACCCACAAGCGTCCTGATATTATTCAATGATGTCACGTGTTGCGGCATGTTTTTCAGGTAAAATCGCCTTAACCACCGGGAAGGAAGGTGCACACGACCTCGCATACTGTACTGCCTGCGCTAGCCGTGCCCTCGCAGCCGGCGTCTTTGCGCACGCCAGGTTCCATTACACATATGCGCGTGATTGTTTTCAGCGACTGTAGCGAAGGCACGTTGCCGCAGCATGTGGCGCTTGCCCTCAAAGGAAGCGGTGCCGGAGTTGTCGGCTTACTCGGCAGAGTTGGCCAACTATCGAAATGGTTTTCCCAGAACGACATTTACTACTATCTTCTGGCGGGCTCTGCCGGCGCTGGTCTCGGAGCGACTTACAGCCGTGTGCTCTGGCTCAGGCGGTTCCTGGCCGAACGCAATATCGATGCAATTGTCTACATGGGCGGAGTGGAGGCGCTCGTGGTCAGGGCAGCTGCATGGCTGGCGGACATACCCATTCGCATTCGTGTTGCTGCGTGCGTTCCATGCAGTGATGGTGCATTGGTCGGGCAAATCGAGTCGTCCACAGCGTGGATGGACTCAGAACGCTTTGATGCAGCAACGGCATCGGCCGAACAATTGAGCAGCGCTTTGGCAGCGCTGCTCGGGTCTGCAAACCGAGAAAATTCTTCCATCTCACTAGATGTGTGGGGGCTTGCCAGTGGATCGAGCAGATTGCCAATCGCTCCTTTCAGAAGTGCACTGGCAGTACCCATAGCTCTAATCCTCGGCGTCGCCTTCAATTACGACCGTCTCAAGTCGCAGGCTTATCGATTCGTCAAAAGAATGGCAGACCTGGTTCTTACTGTGCTCCTGTGCGCAACCGTGTTGCCGGTTGCCATGTTGGTAATGCGGTACCTCCGACGGGCCCGAGTTCTGCGGGTTCCGGTTGTCGGACAGTGCAACAGGCAGTTCCAGCTTTACTGTTTTGCAGAGCCGACGACGGTGCGCGGAGAAAGGCCGGGCGACCGATGGTCAGAGTTCCTCTGGTGGGTTCCCGCGCTTGTAAATATATGGCGCGGTGAGCTGTCATTCGTGGGTCCGCGCCTGCGTGGTGCAGATGAAGCCGGCAAGCCGGGTTGCAACTGGTATGACCGGCAACCTGGAATAACTGGCTGGTCGCAAGTCAACTGGTACGATGGCATCAGCGAACTAGAACTAAACGGTCTGGATGCCGTATATGCGACCAGCTGCACGGTCGTCGGTGATTTGCGCATTTTCGCCAAGGCACTGCTAGGCTCGGTATTTCCCTTTAGGCGCAGGTCCAAACACTAAGGGGGGCGCACCCCGTGGTAGTCTGTTGTAACCAGAGCTTGTCCTCGTCACCCGGTGCCAATGTTGCATCCCGGCAAACCGCAAGGCATGCTCTGACTGCCAGCGTCTGCACACGTCAGGGGCCGGGCGTCTTGAGGTGGCATCATTCGTCGATCATGCCGCCGCAGACGGCGCTCTCCTTTGCGGCTTTCCGGTCACGGCCAGCATGGCAGGCGTAAGGTTTCGGCCAAGACAGGGCACCCGCTTCGAAACTGTCATCCTGGCCAAGGATCTCGTGTCGGCACAAGGAGATGGTTCCTTCGGTCGCGCAGCCTGCCCTGAGCCGATCTTGTGAATGCGAAGCCAGGCTGCTGGAGCATGCGAGGGGCTCCCTCAGGACCGCTTTCGCTCCGCTCAAGCTCCTCAGTTTCCGGGTTCGATCGGCTGTGCTGGCCGAAACCTTGCTGGCAGGCTTCGAAAAACCATGGTTTGTAGTTGCTGTCGGAGCATGCCGGCGCGAGTCAAGAAAAGCTCGAATGTCGACGCCTAGCGACAGGACACTAGCTTTACCAGTAGTTTGAGCATGAGTTTGGCGTCCAGTATGGGATTGCACGTACCCATGTAGAGCTGATCCATGGCGTCCAGCTCGGCTTGCGAAGCGTCCGGACCGCCCTTCAGTTGCGCCCAGCTGACCAGGCCGGGTGCCATGCGCCAGGAAGAGGCCGGCAACCCTTGCTCAAGGTGATATTGAGCGGTCAGCCTGAGCCGGGGACCTACCAGATGCATCTTCTGCATCACAACCAGCCAGAGCCCGGGAATCCATGACAGGTGCTTGCTCCGGAAGGAATAATACTCAAAAGGCCGGTTGTACTTGCCATAGGCTGTTTCCCTTGTCACAGGGCTAGAGCCTCGAAGCAGCGCTGCAAAAGAGTATGCGAGCGCAACCGGCAGAGTCAAAACAAGCAGGATTGTCGCAATCGCACACTCATAAGCGCGCTTGATCATTGCGTGCAGGACCTGACCCCATGACCAGGGGAAAAGAAGTTTGACAAACAGCAGCACCGACAGCACCGTTGCCGAAAGGAAACTGACTGATGGTGTCAAGGGCATGCCGATGGTAAGGACAAGACCCAGTGCCAGGGCATAGGGATAAACCATCCGGCGGTTCCAGGTATTCGTGCGGCGCAGTTCTTGCCAGATGAATGTGCCCGGCAGGATGAGTGAGGCCAGCTTGCCGTATGATGGCAGGCTAACCGCGGCAGCTACAGTCGTGGCTATGAGGATCAGGATGAACCTCCCACGCACAGTGAATAACCAGATGATCCTGCCACGCAGCGGCGATAGTTGCGTGCTGAGGTTGTTTATGATGTCCCGACGAGACAGGTACCAGGCAAGCGCCGTGATGATGGGCAGGGCGGCGAGGCGCCTCCAGGCGTAGACGTACCAGCGATATCCTGAAGCGCCATTTTCCTTGTGAAGGCGCAGGTAAAGGCCGTTCAGCCGATCAACCGTCTGAGGCAGGCAAAAGCGCTCGAGCATGAGAGCTCTGCCGTTTTTGCCCAGCCGCCGGGCGAACTGGCGATCAGAAAGCAATCTGATTATCGCGCCGGCCAACTGTTCGTGGTTGCCGGTGTCGACCACCAGTCCCGTGTGCTCATGCCTGACGGCATCGATAAGCCCACCGACGTTCGTCACCACCAGCGGCTTCTCCATGAGCAATGATTCGATGCTGCCACCGACGCTTTCAGTGCTGGAGCACTGAACTGAGACATCGATTGCCTCCAGTACCGCGGCAACATCCTTGCGATGGCCAGCAAAGATGACGGCGTGGTCCAGACCTTTTTCCGCCACCATTTGCCTTATCGCGCAAAAGTATTCGCGCCCGCCCGAGCCAAAACCGTCTCCGACGAGCAGGAATTTTGCCTCAGGTATTCGCTTGAGTACGAGTGGCACAGCCTCTATCAAGAGTTCATGGTTCTTGACAGACCTTCCCCACATGTGGCGAGGATAAGTGTCGGACTCTCCCAGCTTAGGGTAGAAGTACGCCACCATTCCTACAAGTGGTGCTTCCAATGGAATACCCAGTTCGTGCCTGATTCGCGCCCCCATGCCCGACCCCGGCTGGAAGCGGTCCGGACAAGGGCCGTAGTAAATGAGCTCCAGTTTGTCATCTGGCACACCAGCCTGCCTGCAAAGCTTGGTTATCGCTTGGCAGGAAGCGACCGTGCACGAGTCCATCCACGACATCGTGCGTTGCAAAAGAATTCCGGTTTTCGACTCTGTGTGGAGGATGTCGGGGATCATATTGATGCGCACAGGGCAGTCGGCAATCCAGGCAGCAATACGGCTTATCACGGATGTGTGGAACAGGTGATAATGCACGACATCGTACTTATGCCTGTAAATGTGGCCGGACAGATGATAGATTTGCCTGAAAAAAGCAGGCCATCTATTGAGCTGCCAGGGCCAGGCTAACGGGAAAACTTCATAGGGAACAGCCTCACGGCGCAGGTCTTCCGAGAGCGGCCCTTCCGATTCGATTGCTGCGTAGACCCTGTGCCCGAGCTGCCGCAGACCGACCAACTGCTCTTTCATCCAGTTCGCCCCCCGGTTGGCGAAGGCGACCTGAAGCACGTCTAAGGTCGGTTGGTCGTGATCTCTCTGGCCCTGGTGGGGCGCAGCTGGCGATTGTCTTACCTGCATAGGTAGCATGGCGAAAGTGTACCGACACGTGCCCCATCATAACAACTCCATTCTTGTCATTCATTGATGGTCTTTCAGTCCGGCAAGCCGCCACCGGCTGGTATCGGCGCGCCCAACAGCCACGCGCCCGGTGGCTGTAATGTCAAGCCTTGCCTGAGCGCCATCGGTCGAGCGGCGCCAGGTTAGTCAAACACTTTCTGGACGGCGTTTGCCCGGGGGACGAACGTCTCGCAGTCAGATTCTTCCTGGGCCCGCTCATACTCAGTAATGTCACCGATATCAATCCATCTCTCACGCACGGGAAACGCGCAAACCTTCTTCGACGCTTCGATTAGCCGCCCAAACAGCGTGGGCATGTCCAGGTGAGCCCCCTTGTCGATCAAATCAAGTGCCGGGCGGTCCAGTACGTATATTCCTGCATTGACGCACAGCGACGTAATGGGCTTCTCACGTAACTTGAGGATATCCGTCCCAACCACATCGACAACACCGTAGGGGATTTGATACGTGTACATGCGCACGCACATGGTCGCTATCGAGCCAAGGCGCTGGTGGAACGATAACAACTGGTCGAAATTGACGCGGGTCAGCACATCACCGTTCATTATAAGAAGTGGCGCGACAGGCTGCTCTTCGAGTAATCCCACTGCTCCGGCAGTTCCTAGTGGTTCCTCCTCCTCCAGGTACGAAATGTCGATCCCCCAGGCCGAGCCGTTGCCGAAGTATCTCTTGACCATCTCAGCCTTGTAATTGACAGCCAGAAAGACTCGCTTGAACCCAAATGTGATCAAGTTTTCCAGCGTAGATTCAAGTAGCGGCTTCCCTTGAACCTCAAGCAGAGGCTTGGGCAGACTTTCCGTCAGCGGTCTGAGTCTCTCGCCCCTGCCGCCAGCCATAAGCACTACCCAGTTATCGCGCCAGGTGAACTCTCTGTCGCTGATGACCACTGACAACACGCGACCGGCTGCATCGACCCGCGGTACCGCATCCACCCTTGCCAGGCGGGCACGCTCTTTCACGACCTCTTCGGGCTCGTCGCCGGTAGCCAGCAGCGGGTTACGATCTAAGATAAGGCTCACCGGATCGTCCATCAAGAGTCCTGCCAGAAGCCCTTTCCGCACATCGATATCGCACACGGTGCCACAAAGCCGATCATCCTCGAAGACGAGCGCCAGATGCGACGGCGCATTGTCGATAATGTTCACGGCGCTGCGGATATTGCTATCCGGGGATATTACAGTCTGTATCCACTCGTTCACTTCGATACCTCACCAGGCTGCTGTTCGCCAGCCAGCTAGATGTTGTAGGTCGTTGCTCTGTCCTGGTAATTACGAAAATTGTTTTTCTCGACGAACCAGTCGATAGTCTCGCGCAATCCCCGCACAAGCCCATCACGTCCGGCATACAGCGGCTCCCAGCCGGTCAATCGCCTGGCTTTGCTGTTATCGCACCAGAGCCGCTCAACCTCGCTTTTCTCCGGACGTATGCGTGCGTGGTCTGCTTCGATTTCGGCCTCGACTCCCATTACATCGGCAATCAGCCGGGCCGTCTCTGCGATGGAGATTTCGTAATTGCTGCCGATGTTGATGACCTCGCCGACTGAGCTGTCGGATTCTGCCAGAGCTATGAACCCGCGAACCGTATCGTACACGTAACTGAAATCTCGCGTTGGATGCAGAGCACCAAGCTTGATTTTCTTGCGGCCGCTCGCCAGCTGGACAATGATAGTGGGAATGACCGCGCGCGCGGATTGGCGGGGGCCGTATGTATTGAACGGGCGGATCACGGTGACCGGTGTCTTGAACGAGTAATAGAAGGAAAGTGCCAGGTGGTCGGCACCGATCTTCGAAGCTGAATATGGAGACTGACCCTGCAGTGGATGCTCCTCCGTGATGGGGACGAAGCGGGCGGTTCCATAGACCTCGCTCGTGGATGTCTGCACAATCTTCTCCACGCCCAGCTCGCGCGCTGCCTGCAAAATGTTGAGCGTGCCTTTGATGTTCGTCTCGATGTATGAGCCCGGCGACGTGTATGAGAAGGGAATAGCGACCAACGCGGCAAGATGCATCACGACGTCACAGCCTTTCATGGCTTCTTTGACCCCGTGCGGATCGCGAATATCACCAGGCGCGAATTCAATCTGGTCGCGGGCCGCCTTCGGCAGATTGTCGAGGCAGCCCCAGGAACCCCAGGAGTTATAGCAGACAAGGGCGCGCACCGAGCATCCCCGCCGCAGCAGTTCTTCGGTGAGGTGTGAGCCGATGAAACCGTCGGCGCCGGTAACAAGAATTTTCTTGCTCGCAATATCCACTGTCGGCAGCCTGTGTCACTTGACCGCCCCCGATCTTAACATGCGGTACCCGGCAGCCCGTCTGGCAGATCAGCCAATGCAGAGCCGCCGGGATTAGAAATATCTAGAATCTTGTGAGTTCAATCGGTCGCTACCGCGCTTGCGCCTTATGGCCAGCGGATATAATTCCACGGACTGCTCGCGCAAGTCTCCTGAGCAGCGAGAAGGTGCCTGCGTTCCGGGTCGCGCACAGTCCCTCCTGAAGGCCCTGCTCATAGCCCTGCTGGTATCCGGCAGCGGCACCTTCTGAGTACTTCGCGCAAAGTAGCTCGTGAAAGTGGGGGTCGCCGCTGGAACGCATTCCCGCCAGCAGCCCTGCAATTATCTGCCGATATGCACGATTCGGCGCGCAGGCGCGCTTTGCGAAAGCGGCAATGGCCTTCTCGTACACCGCCGCACTTTCCCTGGCTGCCACCAGCGGATCGCATCTTGCTATTACGTCCGGACGAGCCGTGCGGCGAAGCTGCCTGCGGAGCTGCTCGTCGCCGGCCAGACGAACAACGGCCTCGGCAATCGCCGGCGGGCTTTCGGGCTCCACCAGCCAGCCAGATACGCCATGGGCTACATACTCGGGCAGACCACCGACTGTCGTGGCAACCACACAGCCACCATATGTAATGGCTTCCAGTGCCGCGTAGCATGCCGTCTCGTAGCGCGATGGAAAGACGCAGAGGTCGCTGCCAGCCACTTGCCGGCGTATTTGCTCGACAGTCATAAACCCCCGGAACTCGACCTTATCGGCCAGTCCCAGCTCGGCTAGCCTTCGGCGGGCCACCGCAGCATACGGCTCCGGCTGGCCGTGTTCGGTCGTTTCGGCGCCACCGATGACCAGCCTGACGTTCGGATAGCGGGCGGCAATTTCCGGCAATGCCTCCACGAGCAGGTCGCAGCCCTTCTGCCGCTCGACTCGCCCCCAGTAGAACAGGCGAGGAAACGGCCCACCGGGCTGAGCAGGCTCGTGGTCGTAAACCTCGGCAACCGGCGTCAGGGGGCTCTTGATCACGCAAAACTCGGAACGCGGAA
>DATNRD010000655.1:0-4987 GCA_036703665.1 Candidatus Obscuribacterales bacterium | reverse complement strand
TTTTCCCCGCCGCGAATGACCATGTCTTTCTTGCGTCCGGTGATATGAACATAGGTCGACTCGCTCATCACACCCAGGTCGCCGGTGTGCAGCCAGCCGGCAGCATCGATTGCCTCATGCGTGGCTTCCGGATTGTTCCAGTAGCCCAGCATCACGGCATAGCCGCGAGCCAGAATCTCGCCTTGAGCACCGCGCGGGACGACTTTGCCGCTTGCTGGATCGACGATCTTGAGCTCCATATGCGGTATCGCCCTGCCCACGGTCGAGGCCCTTACCTCCAGGCTGTCGTGGATCGTAGTTGACGTGATGACCGGTGAGCACTCCGTAAGACCATAAAAGATGACGATCTCCTGCAAGTGCATTTGCTCTGACACCCGCCGCATCAGCTCCACTGGGCAAGGTGCACCGGCCATGAAGCCGCCTTTCAGGCTGGACAGATCGAATTGGGAAAAGTCGGGCTGCTCGAGCTCCTCTATGTACATGGTCGGCACACCCGAGATGTGCGTGCAGCGTTCGCTTTCAACGGCTGAAAGCACGGCGCGGGCATCGAAAGAAGGCGAGGGGATAACCAGAGTGCCGCCGCGGCAGAGCGTGGCCAGGGTGCAGAGCACCATCCCACCGCAGTGATAGAACGGCATCGGCACGCAGAAGCGCGAACGGTCGTCCAGAGCCATCGCTTCTCCCGCGTAAAGCGCGTTGTTCAACAGGTTGTGATGGCTGAGCGTCACCCCTTTCGGGAACCCCGTGGTGCCGGAGGTGTACTGGATGTTTATGGGATCATCGAACTGCAGTCCTGCTTCCACAACGGCAAGCTCAGACGGATCCACGGTTGTTCCCAGGGCGCAGACGGCATCGAATGTGGTCACCCCCGGTGCCTCCTCGCTCCGCCCTGCGATGAGCACGAGCCGCTCCAGCGCCGGCAGACGTTTAGCCGCGGACGAGCCAGCCTGGAACAGCTCTGGCGCTAGCTGTCGAACCATTTGGAGATACTCGTCGGCCTTGTAACCGCGGATGGCCACGAGAACCTTCACGCCCGACTGATTGAGAGCGTACTGCAGCTCAGCGGTTCGGTAGGCGGGGTTTATGTTGACCAGGATGGAGCCCACGCTGGCCGTGGCCAACTGGCAGATAACCCACTGCAGATTGTTTGTGGACCAGACACCGACGCGGTCGCCCGGCTCGACGCCCAGACGCAAGAGCCCGCGGGCAAAATTGTCCACCTGCTGTTTCAAAGCCGCGTAAGTCAGCCGGACACCGTCGGGGCAGCTGACCAGCGCTTCGTTATCACCCCGCCGCCGGGCCACGAGATCGAAGTGCCGGCCGAGAGTCGTTCCCAAAAGACGCTCCAGGCTAGTGCCGTGGTCGTAGCTCAACTGTTCCATGTGCCCGGAACACGTCACATGGGAAAAGCTTCGGCACCGCCCAGTATCAAGGCCTTATGCAGGTCCTTGCCTTTGGCCTTGCGTTGCGCCTCAGGGGCAACGGGCCTTCCAGCTCCGGCGCACGGTGGCCGGACCGTTCGGCCGGTTCCGCCAAGGTTGCCCGGCAGTCCCTTGAGCCCGCCAGACAGCCGGGGGCCGAGGCCGGTGGCCACCTCGTGGTGCGCCATGGCTGCCCCGCCGCCCACGGTAAAGGCTGTGAACAAAGCCATTGCGAAGCGCCCAACCGGGTATGAGTTGAAAAAAGAACGCAGAATCGGGGTGAATTTCATGACAGGAGTATAGTAGCGTGTTTAACTGAAAGAAAGAATTCTTTGAATCGTTTAACGATTGCACCAGACCAGGTTATCTGACATGCGCTCCGGCATAATCCAAGATTTAAGACACACAGCAAGCACCGTCTGTGCCTTTGCGCTCCTGGCGCTGCTCATCTGTTGCCCGGCTGCGCTCAGCCAGACATCCAAGCTCAACCAGATGCAGTCCAGAGAGCATGTGAACAGGGGCAACGTTTGCCTGAATCGCCGCCAGTTCCAGGAAGCGCTCGACGAGTATCAGAAAGCCATCGACCTCGACCCGACCAATGCCGTCGCACGCAACAACATCGTTCAGACTCACCTTAACTGGGGAGCCGTAAACTTCGCGCAGAACAAGTTCGACGAGGCACTGGCCGAGTGGGAAACGGTGCTCAAGCTCGACCCCTACAACCAGAACGCCAAACACAACATAAACGTCCTCAAGCAGACGCTGGCCCGGCGGTGCGGCGCATTGCAGGCCAAGCCGCCGGGCGAGGAGTCGGCAGCCAAGCCGGCTCAACCCAAGAGCGACCCGGCAGTGGTTATCCTCACGCCGGGCATCAAGCAGTCGCAGGCGTCTGGCGCCAGCGGTGAGTCCAAAGAGGAGACTCAGGCCGCCCCCGCCTCCGAAGCAGCCGCCGCTGAAACCCCGGCAGAAAGCACGTCTGAGAGAGCAGCACCCGTCCAGCCGGCTGTAGGCGCTTCGCCGGCCGGCTCCATCGAAGACCAGCTTTCAGCCCTGGAGCTCAAAATCTACGGGCACAAGCAGGCAGAGATGACCGTGCTCAAGCGACTGGAGAAGATGGAGATGGATACCGCCGGACAGGTTCGCACCGGCACGATCAAAGAGCGTATAGATGCGCTGAAGAAGAGCTACGGTCTCTGACGCCATAAAAATTTTCGCAAAGGAAAAGAAGATTGGCCGCGCCCGACCGGGACGGCGTATAATGAACGGACAATTGCCAAGAGCCACGCTCGACGCTCCGGCCGGAGGAACGTACGCATGCAGAAATTTCTAGTGGGGCTCTATGCGCTGTACTTCTTTGCGGTGTCCAGCGTTCTGGTTGCTGGAGCGGCGCTGGTTTGCCTTTTGACCGCACCCTTCGACCCCAACCGGCGCCTGCTGCACGTGTACTCCTGCTGGTGGGCTTCTATATTCCTCAAGACCAACCCTTTCTGGAAGCTCGACATCCGGGGACTGCATTACATCGACCCGCGTCAAACTTACGTTCTGGTAGCCAACCACCAGTCCTACGCCGACATCATCGTTCTCTATCAGCTTTTCAGGCCTTTCAAATGGGTTTCGAAGGAATCCATTTTCAAGATCCCGATAATCGGCTGGAACATGCGGTTGAACCAGTACGTGCGTATTGCCCGCGGCAATCTCAGCAGCATCAAGGAGATGATGCAGGTGTGCCGTACCTGGCTGCGACGTGGGGCATCGGTGCTTATGTTCCCGGAAGGAACACGGTCGCCAGACGGCCAGTTGCAGGATTTCAGGGATGGCGCTTTCAGGCTCTCCATCGATTGCGGCGTGCCGCTAGTCCCTGTGGTCGTTAACGGCACGCACGAAATCCTGCCCAAAGGCGGGACGGCAATCAGCTTCAGGGGCGATATGGAGGTCCGCGTGCTGCCGCCGGTTAACCCGGATGACTTTGAGAACAGCGCAGCCATGCGTGATCACGTCCACCGTTTGATGAAGGATACGCTGGCCGAAATGCGCGGCACCCACCCGGCACGCGTCTTGACTGCCTGCCGCTGATCGCACGGGCGCGCGCGCCCCGCCCCGCCAGCCAACCGGGCTTGCACGGCGCCAACGGGTCGAGCGGGGTCGACCCCTACACGCTTCGTCAACTCGGTGCCGCTTATCAACGGAGTCTGTAGGGGCGCGCCCCGCCCCGCCCGCTCACGGTTTTTCTAGCTTCCTCAAAAGCCGATTAGGCAAGCGCCGCCGCCAGCGGCTCGGGTGGCTTGACCCGGACCCGCTCGGTCTCTTGCACGGCTTCGGCATCGATTGCCCATACGTAGAGGCAGGTGTAAAACGCCGCCCGTATGTATATGGACAGCGCCGTCACAAGAACCACCAGCGAGGCCCAGGCAAGCGCGCCGACCACGACCAGCGGGGCGGTCCAGCCCATCTTCGCGTACCAGACATACCCGAAGGCTGAAATCCCTATGAGATAGACAATCCAGGTAGTGAAACGACATATCACATCGACGCCGACTTCGCCAACGCCTATCGTGAGCAGGTTGCCCGAAGCTATCTTGTCGGCTCGCTTCAGGCCTCCCCAGAATGAGGTCCCCTCGATGACAATGGCAGGCAGGATGAGGTGTCCGGCCAGGGTCCAGAATACCTCCACGATGCCGGCCAGGAAGTTGAAGCCGAAGCCGAACATTCCGGAGTTGCGCCTGTTCCTGAGCCAACCGGCAATTCGTTTGGCTATGAGCGTAACAAGACCAAGCATGATGATGGCAGGCAGGCTCTGGAACACGGCTTTGCATGCTTCAGAGAAGGTACCCGTGCCCCTTCCTTCGGTCAGATGACTGTAGACCAGCGCTGTTGTGACGCCCTCCAGGAAGCGGTTGGTGAGCCACCAGGTCATCATGAGCAAGACGATAATGATGGTGGTGTCGCTGGTGACGGCTGCGCCGAGCTGATTGATGCCGCTTTGATCGAGCGGGCTGTTCAGGCCCAGTTGGGGCATGCCCTGGGATCCACCGAAATGACCGTGTCGCAGCATGCCGTGCGTCGGCACGGACTCGGACATCTGCTGCAAGGGTGCCTGTCCCTGGTGGGGGACCTTCTGGGCTGCCTGCCAGGCGATCAGAATGGCGAAGGTAATGTTGGTTAGAACCGTCAAGACGGAGGGGACCAGCAGACGCCTGTCCTGCCAGGCCATTTTGATGCTGGCCCCTATCATCTTGAAGCCCCGACCGAAAGACTCAAACATGACTAGTAAACCCTCATGGGGATAGATGATCTGTACTAATGACGGTCCTGGTAAGCAGTTTTAGGTGTGCACGCGCCCGGCAGGGACCGGTAGCCATAATTCTAGTCAGTTGCCAAGCGAAAGTAAAGCATTTTTTACCTTTTCCTAGGCCTCAACCTCAATGTCTTCCTTTTCGTAAAGGCTGTCAAGAAGCTTCTTGTATTTCTCAGTGACTATCTTCCTCTTTACCTTGAGCGTGGGGGTAAGCTCATTAGCCTCGACAGAGAAGTCGTGGTCCAGGATGATGAACTTCTTTATCTGCTCG
>DATNRD010000654.1:0-6800 GCA_036703665.1 Candidatus Obscuribacterales bacterium | reverse complement strand
CCTTGCACGTCAGCCTGACCGCCCAGCTTGCCTTCCGTGCCCACCTCACGCGCCACGCGTGTGACTTCGGCTGCAAACGAACTGAGCTGGTCCACCATGGTGTTTATGGTGTTCTTCAGCTCGAGGATCTCGCCTTTGACGTCCACCGTAATCTTCTTCGAGAGATCACCGTTGGCCACCGCTGTTGTAACGTTGGCGATGTTTCTCACCTGGGCTGTCAGGTTGCCAGCCATGTAATTCACGCTGTCGGTGAGATCCTTCCAGGTGCCGGCAACCCCCTTGACCCGCGCCTGACCGCCGAGTTTTCCTTCCGTTCCCACCTCGCGCGCCACGCGGGTCACTTCCGATGCAAAGGAACTCAGCTGATCCACCATCGTGTTGATGGTGTTCTTCAGCTCGAGAATCTCTCCTTTAACATCGACGGTGATCTTCTTGGACAGGTCGCCGTTGGCTACCGCCGTGGTAACTTCTGCTATGTTGCGTACCTGACCGGTGAGGTTGCGTGCCATGGAGTTGACATTATCGGTTAGATCCTTCCAGGTCCCCGACACGCCTTTGACAAAGGCCTGCCCGCCGAGCTTGCCTTCCGTGCCCACCTCGCGCGCCACGCGCGTCACTTCAGATGCAAACGAGCTCAGTTGGTCCACCATAGTATTTATGGTGTTCTTCAGCTCGAGAATCTCGCCTTTCACGTCAACCGTGATTTTCTTGGACAGGTCGCCGTTAGCCACCGCGGTTGTAACCTCGGCGATGTTTCTAACCTGCGCCGTCAGGTTGCTGGCCATCGAGTTGACCGATTCCGTCAGGTCCTTCCATGTACCCGAGACACCCTTGACCTGAGCCTGCCCGCCGAGCTTACCTTCCGTGCCCACCTCGCGGGCGACGCGCGTCACTTCCGAGGCGAAGGAACTGAGTTGATCGACCATGGTGTTGATTGTCCGGGCCGTTCGCTGGAACTCACCCTTAAGAGGCGCCCCCTCGATTTCCATCGGCATGCTCTGGGTCAGGTCCCCGCGCGCCACGGCGCCGATAACCCGCGCCACCTCGCTGGTCGGTCGCACCAGGTCGCCGACCAGGAGGTTCACCGAATCGATGCAGTCGGCCCAGCCGCCCGAAACATCGCCCAGCGTCGCCCGCTGGGTGATCTTGCCTTCCTTGCCGACCACGGTGCTCATCCGCTGCAGCTCCTTCATCAGACGCTGATTCAGCTCGACGGCGTCGTTGAAAGCCTCCGCGATCTCGCCGGCCATGCCCACCTGGTCTAGAGGCAAGCGGACTGAAAAGTCGCCCCTGGCCATCTGCCTGAGCGCCTTAAGAAGCTGTTTCGTATCCACAGAGTCCCGAGTCAGCGCGGTGGCCATAGATGTTCTCCCCTCTGGAAAGCCGACCGACCAATAAGGTTTCCCCCAGCCTTGCGACAAGCGGCCACTGCCACCGCCTGCGCCGGTCTGATTAGGTTTCCTCTCCCCAGCCTTGTACCCTGCAGGTGAAATCCTTAGCGCACCATGAAGGGATCTTTACCAAATCTAGTTTGCAAGCGGGTTTTGCATGATCCGCGGTACTGCAACGGCAAGCGATCCGGCCCGTAAGGACCGGATCCTCACCGTGGTTGCCGCTGCACCTGGTCATGCAGTCTCTAACCGAGCAACTTGCGGCCATGGTTCATCAGTACGGCCTCTTCAGCCGCCAGGTCAACTGATCGTTTCTGCGCAGCCGGATGTACTGGCTGTCAGGCATGATCTTCAGTGCATCGGTCAGCTCGGCAACGGACTTGCCGATGTCGTTGCGCTCCTCACGCAGGTCGGCGATGTAGAGCACAGGCTCCGGATTGTCAGGCTGCAGCAGCGCCGCCTCGCGATAGCGAGTCAGTGCCACTGTGTCCATTCCTTTCGATTCGAATGCCTGACCGAGAGCCAGATGCACTTCCGCATTGTCGTGATCGAGCCAGCGCGCAAACTCCAGCTCTCTGATGGCGTCATCAACCTGCCCTTGCTTGAGCATAGCGACACCAAGCCCGTGATGGGCCCGCGCGTTTTCCGGCGACATGGCAATTGCCTTCTTGAACAGGTCAGACGCGGCCGAGTAGTCCCTCTTCATGAGGGCGCCAAAACCCTGGTCTTCGTACAAGTCAGACGATATCAGCCCAGGGGGCAGATCGGCACGGAAGAGGTCGGCTGCATGATTCAGCCTGGCAGCTTCCAGCCTGGCTCTGCGATACGGTGTGCCCAGCGTCGGGGAAAGGAAGTCTCCCCCAAGCGCCGCCACATACGCATCGACCTTGGCTCTATCCGACAGCGCTTGCCGCATGTTGTTGGCCCAGGTGTCTGCCAGGGCTGCCATGGTCGTCCCGGCCAGCCTTGCGCTTTCCGAGTCGATCGTGACCACATGCTTGCCGCCTATGCGAATTACCGGGATGTGGTTAACAAGCACCACCTCGACGGTGCTGGGCGATCTGTCGGTAGTGGAGCACAGTGCGTTGTTGATGTTGCGCTCGACAATCAGGGCACGTTCGACGGCCGTAAAGCCGCCGGCAGCAGCCTGAATGTTGCACACTTCTTCTCCGCAGACCCGTACGGCCGTTGGGCTGAACGCGGCCTGTCCGAAGTTCTTTTCGATCTGCCCGTAGAACCTCAATGTGTTAGCCTCTGCGGCGGGCACGGCCGCAAGTATTGGCAGAACGAATGCAATTGCCAAACTGATGAGAATTGTTGTGGGACTTGATGCCTTGGGGTATTTCATATCGTTCCTCCCTTTGTCAGATTCAAGTACCTGAGCAGGAAGACTCCCGAAATCGCCCACCATTCCCTACTTAGGAGTCTGTGCAGATCTTGGAAGCTTGTGCTATGCAAGAGCACTGATTGTGATCAATGAACACAGCTCCCCCTGGATTGCCGCAAGCGGAATCCCGTCGAACCAGATCATGCAATCGAGGCGCTGCCATACGCCTCCTGTAGCAACCGTACCGAGTCGTACTAACACGACGTTTGTCCGCCCGGCATGTTCCGCAGCGTAAAACAAAGTTACCGAATGCCGCCTGGCCGGAGTTTTCGGCAACTCACTGCTCAAGTGGGGGCGCGGGCGGTTCATCGTGCGCGCCCCGTCGCTGCTTCCGGCGCTGTTGCCTTGCTGTATGCAGTCCCGGAGGCGGGCAAGCCATGCTGCTGCCGGTGTTTCATCCGGCAGGGGTACGGGCGGGGTTTATCCCATCCCCGGGCGGCGGTAAGCACCGCTTACACGCAACCATCCTGTCAGCGCACATCCGTCGGTTAATTCGGCAGAAAGATCAACATGCGCACGCTCCCAGGTTTAATTCAATAGTGGTCGAGCAAACCGTTTTTCTTGGCAAAACCCAACATCTCTTTTACTTCGGCCTGTGCCTGAGCAAGATCAAGTTCGCCATTGGGCTTAAACTTGCCGATCTCGACCGCTCTCAATATCACAGCGTCCTGATGGCTTGCTCCCTGGAAAAGCTGCTCCAGGATGGAGCGTTGATGAGCAAGCAAATTGAAGCGCTCCGGTTTATGCAACACATCGTAACGACGTGACTCCAGAGAGATGTCAATCGTCGATTCATAGACTCTTTCTGGCTGATCTGCCTCTTCTTTGTAATCCAGACGGTTCTCGGCCTCATACATCTCTTCGATTCGGTCCTGTCCACGAACAAGCTGCTCGTGCGTTTCGTTGGCGCCCGGTTTGTCCACAGCGCTGTAGTCGATGAGGACGACCTCACCGGTCTTGTCGCTTATGCCAATCTGCTTGGTGGGATCCGCGCCCGGGTCTTGAAACTCGAGGCGGCTTTCGGATACTTTCGCCAGGAACCGGTTGATCATTTCCGGATCGTACCGCTCCATGGTCGTGACCAGCTCCTGAACGTAAGCGTAAGCGTTGGTGCTGCCGTCCAGCTCGTACACCTTGCTCAGAATCCTGGCATCGAAGGGGCGCTTACCCCAGGTGCCGTTCCAGCCGCCTTCCGGGATAGTTAGCTTGAGGACGCCCCCATCCGGGAACTCCTTCGATGGCGCAAGCTCGACGGCGACCGATTCGTTGCCTTCACCAAGGAAGTCCACCGCCTGTAGCCTGCCTAGTTTGGGATGGCTGCGCAAAGCCTCGGCATAGTCGCCATGGCCTTTCTCGGACAGAACGTCCACGACGGTCTTCCGGCGCCCGTTACCACTGCCCAGCTCAACTGATGCGCTTGTCCGGTAGTCGCCGCCCAGGTCCAGGGGGCGGTTACCGGCGCTGAAGGCAATGCGAGAGTTCGATGCGTCCGGCGTCAGCCAGAGCGGGCCCTTCGCTAGCGACAGAACGTGCTTGCTCCTGGCCAGCGTCGAGGCGGTCTCGGGATTGCAGAACGCCAGCAGATCCGCCATTTCCGCTGCCTGCTGGTTGACGGCTTCGCCTTGCCCGCGGTGCTGCACGAAAAGGTTCTTCACCGATCCCAATTGGCGACCCGGCTTGCCTGTACCGAGAACCTCACGCACTTTGAGCCAGCCTGATGTTTCCTTACCTGCACCCAGGGCGGAAATAACATCCTGACCTTCCAGAACTACAAACTCACGAGCACCCGGCTTGGCCTTACCCAGAAGATCTGGTCGCCCGGCGCCGGAGTCACCGATGGCGCCCGCGTCGCGCCTGCGGCTCAGCGCCGCGGCACGCGCCTGAGCGCCGCCGGGGGCGGCCGCCACTGTATCGATGGCGCCCTGGATCAAACTCCGTTGCACAACCTTACCCAGGTCGAACTCTTCGCCCGCTGCCTGCTGGCGCGTGATCTCGCTGACCGAGCCGCTGGAGAGCCCGAAGGTGGTGCCGGTCAAAACCGTGTTCCAGAATGGGTTTTTCGCAACAGCGCCGCCTGATAGCGAGTTCGCCTTGCCCAGCAAGCCATGGGCGAGCCCGAACACGACTACATCGGAGGCAAGCGCCTTGCGGTCGAACGTTCCTTTAACCGTGTTGCCCAGCCCCATTAGAAGGTCGATATTGCCGTTGCCTGCATCGTACGTCTGGCGAGAAAGACCGAGTTCCAGCAAGCGCGACGAGCCGCCCAGCGCCACGCCCTTGGCCGCTATGCCTACGCTCTTGGCTGAAAGAACGTCGAAGGTAGTCTTGAGCAGCCCACCCTTAAGACCGCCCAGGGCGGCATCCGCCAGTTGCATCCGGAAGTCGTCGGCCGGGCGCATCTGATCCAGGGCGTGGGCTGCCACCGCACCGCCCAGACCCAGCCGACCATGCATGAAGATCGACGCCGTCTTAAGGAAGCCGCCTGTGTAATGGCTTACCTCGTCCTGGATGGCGAGGTTCTCCCTGTCTTGCTGGATAAGCTTGGTAGTTTGATTCGACAGCCTGGCAACCTCAGCAGCATTGCCCTGGTCTAGCGATTGCTGGATTTCATCCTGCAGCTTCTTCAGAGCCTCCAGGGAGTTCTCGTCGCTGCGAAATACGAAATCCGCTGCCTTGCCCAGGTAGCTTCGCGAATTCTCGTGCTTCTCGTGCGCCTCTATCTCCCGGCTCAGGCTCGTGAGCGCTTCCATGCCGGGTTGGTTCTGGGACTCGCCTGCTGACCTTTCGAGCAACTGCCTGGACTCCGGGAGGGATACCTCAGGCGCATATATTATGATCAGCCGCCTGAACCGTCAGTGGGGAAAACCGCAAGGGCGACGTTAAGCGCTACGTACAATTACATCAAGCGTGATATGGAATTTAATGAAAAACGACATCATGCACGATATACATGCGAAACGGACCGGCGCCCGAGGTTGGCCCGTTCCGGCCAAAACTCGGCCCATCAAGGCAAGCTAATCGAACGGCCATTCGGGAAGCTGTTCCACGCGGCAGGCGGGCAGGGATTGCTTCAACCGGGCGATGACCGGCTGACTGATCTGGTCGGGAAGATTCAACTGACGCAGCTGCTTCAAGGATGTGAGTCTGAGCACTCCGGCATCGCTCAGGTTAGTATGAGCCAGGTTGAGCGAACGCAGCGCAGGCAATCGGGTAAGCGTGTCCAACGAGCGGTCGGTTATATGCGTCCCGTCGAGGAACAGCCCCTCGAGCCGGCTCAGACCGGAGAGATTCCTGAGCCCGTCGTCGTCGACCGGACATCCGGTCAGCTGCAGCCGGCGCAGGCTCCGCCGGGGCAGGTACGCGAGCCCGGCTCCGCGTATGCGCGTTGCGCCCAGCCTCAGTCCGGCCAGCCCCCGCAAAGCCTTCAGGTGAACGAGCGCTCTGTCCGTAATGTCGGTGTGGGACAGCCCCAGATCCCGGAGTCTAGGGAGCGCCTTCAGCCCGCCCAGCGTCTGTTCGTCGAAACGACACCAGCTAAGGTCAAGGGCGGACAGCGCCGGCAGTCGACCCAGCTTGACCAAAAAGGCTTCCGTCAGGCGGATGTTGCGAAGCGCCAGGCACCTGAGCTTTTTCATCCCCAGGAGGCTGTCCAGCCCGCGGTCCGTGATGGCCGAGTGGCCGACCTCGAGCACTTCCAGGCAGGTAAGCGGGCGCAATGCCTTGAGCGCCTCGTCATCGATGCCCTTGCCATCAAGCTCGAGGTAGCGCAGTCCGGTCAACCTGCTCACCGGTGCCAGCGATTTGCTGTTTAGCGCGGCACGCGCCAGGTCCAGGGCCTGCATGTCCGACGGCTCCAGTTGCGACAGGGGCGAAATGTCCGCTACATCCCAGTCCACTTTGAGCTTCATGATCTCGCCCGGCGGCACGGTCAAATCACCGCCCACCGGTCCCACATCGACCCAGGCGACATCGAACATGTTCTCTGCATTCTGACCGACAAAGACGCGCCCGAGCGTACTGGT
>DATNRD010000653.1:0-2767 GCA_036703665.1 Candidatus Obscuribacterales bacterium | reverse complement strand
TGCTCGATGCCGCTCTTGACGCCGAACTTGACCAGCCCGCCCAGGCCCATGGCCAGCCCGAGCGAGCCGGCCGTGCCGATTCCTCGAGTTGCTGCCGTCCCCAGGCTCCAGACAACGGCTCCGGTTATCCCAGCAGCCAAGGTACCGGTAAACTCCGCCACCGCCTGGCGGAACTGGACGCCCTTTTCGCTCGGTCCGGTCAGCTCCTGGGCAGCCCGGCGCAGGGAATCAGAGGCGGACTGAGCCTCGTTACTGCTCGTCTCCTGCTTGAGAAACGAGCCTTCAAACCCCTTTGTCAGGTCCAGGTTTACCAAAGCAGAGATTCCTTCCGGGGGCCGGGCGGCCCTTAAGGACGCCGGCGGCGTTCAGATAGGCAGGAATATTAATTAAATCTGAGCCGGCTGTAAGGATGGGAAGTACGTAGACCTGTTCGTACAGTTCCCATATGTGGTGCTGGCTACCAAGTTAATGGCAGCGCCCCATTTCTGAAGTTAGTACAGGGGGCGCGCCCCGCCGCGCCCGCTCTATCGGGGGTGTGCCACAATCACTGGCCAGCTGGGCTGCGAGGATTTGCCGATAGATAATCGGCATCGAAGCGATCGAGGATGTCGGCGACGGTGTCCTTGATGGGACCCATCTCGTTTGAACCCGGATGTTGAACGGCAGACCAGGTGGTCAGCGTCATCTTCGTATTGGGAGGTCGTACCAGCGTTACCGGCTCCTCCAGATTGACGACGATCATGAACGAGCCGGTGGTGATGTCGGTGTCCACACCTATCGTCAAGGCGCTCCCTTCAGACCCTGCCTGCCGGTCCCGAACCACCGATTGCAGGGCGACCCCTACCAGAGCCAGCTTCTGCCTGGCTATTGCCTCCAGCGCCTCCTCGACGGCCGTGGGGTGCTCGCCGGCTGTCTTCAAGCCCTGCCTGGCATCGCTGCTTACCAGGATGCGGACATTGACCGACTTCAGTCCAGCCAGTGACACCGTCGGGCTCGGCAGGGCGCGCGCCTGTGCCTGCGCAGCCGGCAAAGTCGCCGGGAGAGCGGGCAGCAGCATTGCCGCAACCAGGACCGACGCCATTTGCAACCTTTTAAGACTGAGCATGGGCTCTCCAATAGATGTGCGAAGCCATTTTGCCAGTGATGAGGATAGCAAATAAAGCGGGGCCTCAAATAGCGTTATCGGAAGCCGAGCAACCGAACTTGCCAGTATTGCGGCAGGAAGGATTTGCAGCTAGCCTTGAAAGGCTTGAGGGAAGGGGCAATGCGCGGAATCAAGGTGCTTGTGACCGGATGCAGCGGCTTCCTGGGCGGCTGGCTCAGCGAGCAACTGCTCGAGCGTGGCGCTGTCGTCGTCGGAGTGGACCGGCAGTACCCGACAGGCTCGCACATTCACCGGCATGCAGAAAACATGCGCTTAATTACGGCGGACCTGGAGGACTTCGAGGCCACGGCAGATCTCATAGGCGCTAACCAAATACAGTTCGTCTACCATCTGGCTGCCCAGTCCCTCGTAGGTGAGGCTGCACGGGATCCCCTGGGGACATTTCGGTCCAACATCGAGGGAACTTGGAACATCCTCGAGGCTTGCCGGCGCTGGCGGGAGAAGTGGCCGCAATTCAAGGGAATCGTCGTCACGTCCAGCGACAAGGCATATGGGGACGGTCCTGCGCTTCCGTACACGGAAGACATGCCTATGAGTGGTCGTTTTCCGTATGATGTGTCAAAGAGTTGTGCAGATCTTATTTCGAGATCGTACTTTTATTCGTTTCGCCTGCCCGTGTGCGTCACCCGCTTCGGGAACCTGTACGGAGGCGGAGACCTGCACTGGAGCCGCGTGGTGCCGGGCACGATCAAACACGCTCTTTTCAACGAGCCACCGCTGATTCGCAGCGACGGCACGCCCGTGCGTGACTACATCTATGTGAAAGATGCCGCCGCCGCGGCGCTTATGATCGGCGAGCGCATGCTCGTGGATGACTCCATATATGGTGAGTCATTCAATGCAAGCAATGGGAAACCGATCGATGTTCTGTCGCTTGTGAAATTGATCCTCAAGCTCTGTGACAAGGCGGCGCTGGAGCCCCGCATTCTGAATACAGCCTCTCTGGAAATCCAGAAACAGTACCTGAGCAGCGAGAAAATCAGGAACATCCTGGGCTGGAAGCCGGCCTTCGAGCTGGACACCGGACTGGGCGAGACCATTGGCTGGTACGCTGACTACTTTCGCCAGGCCGCACACGAGAAAGGGGAGTAGACGTCAATGCTGCCCGAGGATGCTTATGCCGGCAAATGCGTGCTGGTTACCGGCGCCTCAGGCTTTGTCGGCCGGCACCTGGTCGACCGGCTTGGCCGTCTCAAGGCCCGGGTCGTCGCCTCCAGCCGGTCCCGGGACGAGGAAAAACCGCCTGGCGCTAGCCAGGAGAGCATAACGCGCACACGTCTGGATGTAACCGACAGGGAGGCGGTGGCCACCCTGGTGAAAGACATCCGGCCGGATGTGATCTTTCATCTGGCAGCCTTGATCAGCAGCGACCGCGGACCGGCCTCGCTCATCCCCGAAAGCAACGTCACCCTCGGCGGCACGCTCAATGTGGCGGCTGCGTCCATTCAGCACCGGGTGCCCTTGCTGGTGCATTTGGGAAGCTCCGAGGAATATGGAGATGGGCCGGTTCCCTTTGACGAAAACCAGCAAGAGCGGCCGTTGTCTCCTTATTCGGCTGCAAAAGCCGCCGCCGGGCTCTACCTCAAAATGTGCCGGCGGGCC
>DATNRD010000652.1:0-5877 GCA_036703665.1 Candidatus Obscuribacterales bacterium | reverse complement strand
AGCGGCATTCAAGGCATAAATGTCGCGCACGCGCTTCATCACACCCTCGGCGTCGAGCTCGGGCCAGCGAGCCTTGACCACCGTTCGCATGGTTTCGCCCTCCTTGAGCACGTACTCCACCGTGCGCAGCTTTCCTGGCGCGGGGCTGGGCATGGCTGCTTCACCTTCTCTGGCAGTCGGTTGAGTGGCAGGCGGCTGCACCGCTGGTTCCGGCACCCGTGCTTGAGCCGGTGCGGCTTGCTCAGGCGGACTTTCAGCTGGTTTGGCTTCCGGCTGCGCAGGCGGTTCTTGCGGCTGAGGAGCAGGCTCGGGGCCGGCGCTGCCGGGTGTGAAATCCAGCGGCGATTCTCCCGTTTGAGGTGTTTCCAGCGTGGCTGCCATGTCCTCCGCCAAATTCCAGGGTAGCAGGGACTGGATCTCCTCGGTCAACCGGGAAGGCTTTCTGCCTTCGGGTTCGGCTTCCGTCAACGCCTCCGCAGGCGGCGCCGGCCCCTCAGCCAGCGGGCGCCCGACAGCAAAGCTCTCCATGGCCGCGATAGCTGCGTTCAGGTACTTGCTGTACTCGGGATCCTTGCCCTCGTACGCCAGCATCTCGTATTCGCCGAATTCGTACATCTCTGTCGGCGCGTAATGCACGATGCCCAGCTCGTTGTACTGGGAAATCGCGTACTCGACGCGCAGCAGGCGACCGGACCGCGGGTAGGACACCACCTGCGCCGCGGTTACGCTGTCCAGCGGCATGCGTATGAGCCCGGGATAGAGCGGTGCCAGGCGTGCCTGGTCTATGGCGCCTGCCGATACCCGGAGAACTTCTATAAGAGCCCGCATCAGCGCCTCCGGCAGGGGAACCGGAGACAGGTGCCAGTGCAAAGACACGCCTTCCTGCCCGGGCGGGCTCCACCTGAGGCGACTCTTGGGCAGCAACCAGTAGGGATTGTCGGCTGTTACAAAGCCATCCTGGGCCCACCCTGCCGGTGGGCAGATGTACTTGCCGAGACCCAGGAAGACCGGAGCACCAAGTGCAGTGTCAATAGCCATATCTTGTAGACTCCCTTGTCAAAATGCGGCCGAACATACTCAGTGACAGCCGTTAGACACGTGCGACCACCACAGCCGATGCGCTTCGCGCATCGTGCCTACTTAGCGCGCTAGCGCGCGCGGGGCGGGCAGGATGCCCGCGCTCCCAGGGGATTCGCCTACGCACTTCACTGAACATGTACATGCGGCCTGCCCGGGTACCTCTATCTATGGTAGAGCAGTGTAGCTGTGCCCTCAAGGGTAGCAAATCTCGCGGTGCGTGCGTTGACTCTTGGCCTGCCAGCCGCTGGCGCCGGACCGGTCAGGATATAATAAGGCAGCACGGGGATATAGCTCAGTTGGTAGAGCGCACGGATCGCACCCGTGAGGTCAGGGGTTCGAATCCCCTTATCTCCAAAGTTTCACTCGAAAGCATTGCGGTGGCGGCGATGTCAGTTCCGATATCGGGCGCGTGTGATTGACAGTATCCTTTGTTTCGCTCGAAGGCATCGCGGTGCCGGCGATGTCAGGATCTGTCAGGCTGCTGCGCTGGCATCGGCTGAGAACTTAACACGCGGGCCGGCGGAAGGGACTATGATGGGTCAAGGAAGCCGTGGTTTCCTGAAAGAGCGGCTGTCAGACATCGCGGTGACCAGGTTGCCGGCATCCGGGGCAGTGGCACCCTCTGCCGGCATCTGTTCCTCTGGCTGCAGGCGGTAAGATGCTGATCCTGCCAGGACAAGCAGGAAACGGTACGGCAGTATGTTCTTCGGTGTGTGCCAATGGAGTCCGGGAGCGTGGGAGAAGAGAAAAGCCAGTCGGATGAGTTCCTCACCAGCCTGTCGCAGATTTTGCGCCAGCGCCGCCAGCATCTGGGCATGTCCCAGGAGGAGCTTGCCGAAAGCTCCGGACTGCACCGCACCTACATAAGCGAGGTGGAACGGGGCGCGCGCAACCCTTCGGCCAAGTGCCTGTTTCAGCTGGCTTCCGCCCTGCAAATGTCTGTGTCCGAGATGATGACTGCCGCGGAGGCTTTGCAGGCTGCGCTTGCTGATCCGCTGCAAGTGTTGCTGGTCGAGGACCATCCGGCCGACGTGCATCTCATTATGACGGCCATCAAAGAGTGCAAGATCCCCTGCAGGGTGAGCGTCGCCTCAGACGGGGTCGAGGCGCTGGCCTATTTGCGCGGGATCGGCCAATACAAGGGTGCGCCCCGCCCTGAGATTGTTCTTCTCGATCTCAATCTGCCGAAGTTAAGCGGTTTTGAGGTTCTGTCTGAAATGAAGTCACGTCCGGATCTGGTTGAGGTACCGGTGGTCGTGATCAGCACCTCCGAAAAGGAAGATGACATTAAAAAGACTTACAGGCTGCACGGCAATTGTTTTATAACCAAGCCGATCGACCTGGAGGAGTTCTTCCGAGTAGTGGGCCAAACTCTGGAGTTCTGGTTCAGCACGGTCAGGCGACCATTGAAAGCCCGGTAGTCGCTCGCTTGTTAGAACCGGCCGAGCGATCGCCTGTGAGACAATGGACTCAAGGAATCCCTGGATTGCCGTAGGGTTTAAGTTAGCAGTCTCTTTCCCGGATCCATCCTCCGGGAGCAGGGCAGGAGAGTTTCTTCAATCCTTCCTTCCGGGCAAGGGCAGACAATCTGCCGCTGTGGGCTGGGGTGGGGATGCCGGCTGGCGGAGCAGCGGATGGGCTAGAGGGAACGAGCGGACATGACGGACTTACTGGAGGAGGTGATTGTCCAACGCGTCTCTTGCAGCCTGGCAAAACTGCGTGAGCTGCTCGTCGCCCAGAGGAGCGGCTCGTGGACCGAAGCGCACACCGCATCGCTGGCCTGGGTGATCGACGAGCTTTCCGACTGCACGCAGGAATGGTCAGAGATACTGGAGGACCGCTCCGTCGAATTGGAGAATGCCTTGAGCGTCGCCCAGGCTCTGTCTTTCGAGCTGGACAGCGGGCGCGCGCTCATGGACCTGGTGCCGGACGCGCTGGCGGTAACAGATGACAAAGGGATGATCAGGCAGGCAAACCTTTCCCTGGTCAACCTTCTGGGGACCAGAAACCTGCTTCTCGATCGTCCCCTGAGTGCCTACGTGGCCAGGGAACAGGCACGTGAATTTTACATGCATCTGTCCCGGATCGCTTCAGGAGAACTGGAAGTAATAAGGGACTGGGAGCTGAAGATGATATCCCGTGGGGGCGACAACCTGGACGTGCTCGTCAGCGTCACCCGAAGCCGCGCTCCGGACGGCTCGACTCAGGAGCTTTACTGGCAGTTCAAGGACATCAGCGAGCGCAAGCGCATGGAGGCGGAGCTTGCCGCCAAGGCCAACGAGCTGGCGAAAGCAAACGAGGACCTGGAGCATTTTGCCTACGTGGTCGCCCACGACCTGCAGCAGCCGGCCCGCATTGCCGCCACGCATGCCCAGCTCCTGGCAAGAATCATGGGTGAAAAGCTCGATCCGGAGGCGCGTCAGGAGGTTTCCTATATTGTCGATGCGGCTAAAAAAATGGTAGAGCTGATCAGGGAGGTGCTTGCCTACAGCCAGATTACCGGGCAACAGGATCGACTCGAACCGGTCGATGCCGCCAAAGTTGCCGGCGAGGCCGTCGCTCTTCTGGAGGCGAATATAAAGGAAAGCGGCGCCACCGTGAAGATCGGCCCGCTGCCTGTGGTGATGGCCCGGACAACTTCGCTGAGACAGGTATTCGAAAACCTGATTGCTAATGCCATCAAGTTTCGCGGCTCCGAGCCACCCGTGGTCTGCGTATATGCGAAGCGGGACGGCAGGGAATGGACTTTCGCCATCCGCGACAACGGCATCGGCATCGAGGAGCCGTACCGTGAGAAGATATTCGCCATGTTCCAGCGCGTTCACACCGACGGTCGCTACGAGGGAACTGGCGTTGGACTGGCGACATGTCGCAGGATTATCGAAAGCTATGGCGGCAAAATCTGGGTGACGTCCGCGCCTGGTCTTGGCTCCACCTTCTACTTCACGTTACAGGCTGCGCAGCGCAACGCTCGCCCGCCTCGGTCGCGGCGCAAGGGAGCGCCTCTGGCGCCGGATGCGGTGCAGGGGCTGGCGTGAGGCGGACGACATTGAGGCATACTGCCCATGCGCAAGAAGAACACCGCTAAAGTCAAGGAGACCATCGCCGCCTTCGACATCGTCGCCATAGCGGCATCGGCAGGGGGATTGGCGGCGATCGGTCAAGTGCTGGCCGACCTGCCCCCGGACCTGCCGGTGATCTTGACCGTAGTCCAGCACCTCGACCCGCGCCACCGCAGCCTCATGGCATCCATCTTGAGCCGAATGACCAAGTTGCGCGTCAAGGAGGCTGAAGACGGTGAAACGCTTAAGCCGGGAAGCGTTTATATCGCGCCACCCAATCGCCATCTTCTCGTAAACGCCGATGGTACGGTCTCGCTAACGCAATCAGAATTAGTACACTTCGTAAGGCCCTCTGCCGACCTCCTGTTCGAGTCCGTGGCAGCGGCTTACCGAGAGCGGGCCATAGCCGTGGTTCTGACCGGGACGGGTACTGACGGGTCGATGGGGGTGACTGCGATAAAAGGAATGGGCGGCACCGTAATTGCTCAGGACGAACATACATCCGAGTTCTTTGGCATGCCGGCTGCTGCCATTCAGACGGGAAATGTAGATTTTGTCTTGCCGCTCAAGGACATTGCTCCGGCGCTGGTTACCTTAGTCGGTAAAGGAGACACCACGTGACTGATCAGAGTGTTGGCAACGGCGAGTTGGAAGCGTTGCTGGAGCATATTCGCTCGGCCCGCGGGTTCGATTTCACCGGTTACAAGCGCTCCAGCCTGATGAGGCGCGTGCGCAAACGCATGGCTCAAGTGGGCGTGCAGGGCTTTTCAGATTACATGGACTACCTGGAGGTGCATCCGGAGGAGTTCACGAACCTGTTCAACACGATCTTGATAAACGTGACCTCCTTCTTCCGCGATCCGCCAGCCTGGGATTACCTGGCGGAGCATATCCTGCCGCGCATCATCGAGAGCAAGGCAGCCCATGAGCCTATTCGTATCTGGAGCGCTGGTTGCGCTTCCGGGGAGGAAGCATACAGCCTGGCCATGCTTTTGGCCGATGCTCTGGGGCAAAAGGAGTTCCAGGAGCGCGTGAAAATCTATGCCACCGACATAGACGAAGATGCGCTCGCGCAGGCTCGCCAGGCAGTCTACACGCAGTCGGACATAGAGGCGGTGCCCGAGGGCCTAAGGGAAAGATATTTCGTCCAGAACGGCACCCGCTGTTCATTCCGTCCCGACCTTCGCCGGGCGGTCATCTTCGGGCGACACGACCTGGTGCAGGACGCGCCGATCTCGCGCATAGATCTCTTGTCGTGCAGGAACACGCTCATGTACTTCAATGCCGAGACGCAAGGGCGCATACTCAGGCGTTTCCACTTCGCCCTCAACGACGGCGGCTTTCTATTTCTGGGCCGGGCCGAGATGCTGCTTACGCATGCCAAGCTGTTTACGCCGGCTGAAATGAAGCATCGGATCTTCACCAAGACGATCTCGATACCTTTGCGCGAACGAATTGGCGCAACCGAGTTCGGCGACCAGGAGGCCAACAATCAGCTCGGCCGACAGGTGCGCCTGCTGGAGGCTGCTTTTGACGCGCTCAATTGTGCTCAGGTAGTGATTGATGAACAGGGGCACCTGGCTCTGGCCAACGAGTGTGCCCGCAACTATTTCGGGCTGGTCGCCAAAGACCAGGGCCGGCCGCTGCAAGACCTGGAGATCTCGTACCGTCCGGTCGAATTGCGCTCGCTGATCGAGCGGGCCTTTTCGGAGCGGCGCAGTATCCAGCTTCGCAG
>DATNRD010000651.1:0-7733 GCA_036703665.1 Candidatus Obscuribacterales bacterium | reverse complement strand
CGACGCGGGCCATCGCGGGCACATAGCTGCTTGCAGAGGCAATCGATGTCGCAGGCCCGCCATTAGCACGCCGAGCCGGGTGACATTCCGTTGATGCTCACGTGCGGAAGCTCTTGCTGCATCGCCACAGCATCTTCTTCGCAGACCTCGGTCTCAAACAGGTATACGTGCTTCAAGGAGCTCATCTGCTTAAGCAGCGGCAGGCAGGCCGGGGTAACCGCCGTGTAGCTGAGATCGAGCTCCTCGAGGTGAGGCAGCAAGATCAAGTGCTTTATGCCCTGATCCGTAACCCTGGTACCCTCCAGGCTGAGCGCCCTCAATTGCTCGAATGTGCCCAGCACGGCTGCCCCCGTATCGGAAATCGACGTATGCATCAAGTTCAGCCGCTCGATCGTTCGAGCCGCTTTCAGGAAGACCAGACCATCGTCGGTGATCTTGTTGCCGCCCAGCTCCAGGATAACCAGACGCGGCAGAGAAGCAATTTCTGCCAGCCCGCCATTGCCCATCCCTGCCCTGGTCAAACGCAACGCCCTTAACGTGACGATCTCCTTGAGCGCCGCCGCACCCGCATCACCCACGGAACAACCGTGCAGACGCAGATCGCGAAGCGGCAACTGCTTTAGAAATTGCAGTCCAGTTGCGGTAATCTGGCACGGGCCGAGTATCAGTTTCCTCAGCCGCCTCGCCCTGGCTATCCAGGCAAGCGTTTCGTCACCGACATCCACCTCGGACATATCCAGCTCGACAAGCGATGGAAGCTTTTCGAGGACCGCCAGTTCCGCCGGAACATCCAGGGACACACGCTCAAGGGTCAGCTTCCTCAGCCCGGACAGGCGTGCGATGTGCTTAAACTGGCCGGCTGGAATCCTCCCGGGAGCCAGCCGGCACGAAATCACTCTGCCGTCGGGAAACTCACCTAGAACGCAGAGATCGGCCAGGGCGAACTCCTTAACATAGAGGTCCAGGATCGCGTTGTGTGGCACATCGATCGGCCCTTGCAGATCGCCGAAGTCCACGCGCCGTGGACGCATCTGCTTGAGCTCACCGATATCACGCGATAGTTGCAACACGAGCCTCGTTTCAGCCATCTGTCCAATGCGCTCGAATGATTCCATCACCGCACCGCCGTAAAGGGCTTTGCCTGCCGACTCACCATGACCGGTCCCGACCAACGCCGCTTTACGCCCAGACCCCGCACCAGCACAGCCTGCATGCGCAGCCGGGCGTCTTCGCCGAAGGGCAAAATACCGCTGGCATGTCAGGGTGTATAGAGCCAGTTTTGCCGATAATCGAAAGTGCCAGCGCCAGCAGCTATCAAGAGGCGCACCAGACGAGCAGTTGCAAAGGGAGCAATCCAGCCAGATTATAGAGATTTACCCTTCCCTCGCAACAAACGGGTAGTTTCCGCTGCCCCCACAGCAGGCCGCCTTTTGCCCGGTTGCTTGTTATGCTGGTGGTGCGCCTTCTCAGCCGGAGGAATTTCTGTTGCAAGCAAAGGTGGAAACTTCCCTCAAACTGCACGAGCTTCGACAGGAGATAATCGCCTGCCGCCGCTGTAAGCGCTTGACGGAGTACAGGGAACAGGTGGCCAGGGAAAGGCGCGCGGCGTACCGGGACTGCACATACTGGGGCAAGCCCGTGCCGGGCTTCGGCGATCCTTACGCTCGCCTGCTCATCGTTGGTCTGGCTCCGGCTGCTCACGGCGGCAATCGCACAGGGCGTGTTTTCACGGGCGACGGCTCGGCCAGCTTTCTAATGCGAGGCCTCTACGACGCCGGATTCGCCAATCAGCCGGTGAGCGAAAGCCCGGATGATGGCCTCCGCCTCACGGATGCCTATGTCCTGGCGGTCGTCAGATGCGTGCCCCCGGACAACAAGCCACTGCCCGAAGAGACAAGCAACTGCCGCCCGTTCCTGGTGAGAGAAACCGCGCTTCTGCCCAACGTAAAGGCGGTTCTTGCGCTGGGCAAGATCGCCATGGACGGGTACGTGGATGCTCTCAAGCTCGCCCGTCCCGGTCTCAAACGACCGAAGTTCGCGCACGCAGCGGAGTATTCCCTGGCCGAGGACTTGCCGCGCCTGTTCCTCTCCTATCATCCAAGCCGCCAGAACACTCAAACAGGCAGGCTCACACAACCAATGTTGGCGTCTGTCCTGAGCCGCATCGTCGCCTTTCTCAGCGCTTCGTAGGGGCGGGCCCCGCCGTGCCCGTCCCCCCGGCGGCCAGCTCCTCGCGTAAGTCGGTAAGGATGCTACAGAACACCTGTGCGGGCAATTTGCTGCCCGGAGGCTCGGGATAACCCGTTTCGTGAACAATCGGACGGGGACGGGTAGCAACAAACGCCCTGGCGATGTCCGGGTGCTGTTCCAACTTGGCGCGAATGGCCCGCTTGATGAGCTGGTGATGTTGGTCCGACCCCAGGGCGAACCATTCGCCCTGGTAGCAGGTCGACTCGAGTCTTGACCGGCTGCCTTTTCCCTTGGCGCGTGCGCCGTACAACCCGGCCATTTTTGAGCGCTTGTCCGCGTCCAGAAATTTCAACGACACATAGAAGCCTTCCACGGACGCATACCGCATACCGTCCAGGGTGAACGGCGTGTGAGCCAGATTGGACATCAGGCGCCCGATCTCCTCATCAGAGCGAATAGCAACATTGAGTGGTTTCAGTTCCGACATTGGTTCAGCGTTGGTTTGTCCCAGTGGCTTCACGCTCAGCCCCGCAGAGACATTTTCTCCTGCTTTAAAAATCCCAGGCTCAGGCTGGGGCGCATCCTCTCCTATTGTCTGCCGAAGCTGTCGTCCGGTGAGCCCCTGCTATGCTGGGAAAGGCGGCCCAGCCGCCATTAATGCCGCGGCGTGGGAACTTCCCCATTGTTGACGATAGGGCCGAATCTTATTCTTTACTGGTGTAACTTCATCTGCACGCTCACGCATGGCTGAGAGATTCGAGAACGGACAAGCCAATAAGCCGGAAGAAAAGGCTGATAATGCCTCGCTGGAAGCTCTGCGCCTTCAGATAGAAGCACACAAGAAGCAGGACGGCTCCCGCAGCCTCCTGGGACAGGCCGTCGATACGGTCTGGCGCAGCGATGACAGGTCGCTTAAGGAACTGGAACGGCTCCTGGCTGAGGGCGAGCAAAAAGCCAAAGCCGGCGACACGGCCGGCCTCGCCTCGATGGAGAAGGACATTCGAGAACGGATAAAAGCCGACCAGCAAGCGGTTGCCACGCAAGACCAAGTCAGTGGCTACGGGGCCGGCTTCCTGAAGACAGCGGCGCTGTTCATGCGCGGCAGGCTCGGTCTGGCAGGCACCATAGCCCTTTACGGCTTGGACCAGCTTCGCCCTGCCGACGACTGGAAGACGCAGCTGGCCGATTTCAGTCTGGGCGGACTGAAAGGAGCAGGCATGAGGGGCGTCTTCCACGTCCTCGGACAAAAGAATGTGGGCATAGCAGCAAAGGGCGTCGGGCTGGGCGTGAGCTCGCGAGTTCTCGACCTGGGATTGAGCCGGCAGACCTACCTGAGCGCTGACGGCAGCTACAGCCTGGGCTCCGGACTGGGCAACGTCGTGCGAGGCAGCCTGGACAAATCAGCGCTAGTCTCAGACGTGGTCATATTCGGAGCTGCACACGGGCTGCTCAAGGGCGCCAACAATCTTACGGGAGACGCGATCAAGCGCAGCCCGTTCGCTTCCACCGTCCTCACCGGCACCACCTTCGGTCTGTCTAGCGGTGCCTGGAGCGAGCTCGAGCGCCAGCGCCGTGCCGGCGAGGAGTTCGACCTGGGCAAGATTGTCAAAAGCTCGCTCATACAGGGGGCACTGGATACTGCCGCCGCAACTGCCGGTGGCATTCAAGCCTCGCGCGCGGCAAGAATGCGGTCACAGCTCTCGGCCGACGAGGCCGGCGCCAGCCGAACCGCACAATCCGCCAGGCTCGCCAATCTGGGACCGGCACTGGAAGTCCGTTCCCCCGGTCAAGCAGAGGCGCTTCTGGCAGCAGGAAAGCCTGCGGACAGCGCGAAGCTCCCCACGCATCAGCCGGAACAGGGCTGGGTTTCGGTCAGCAAATCGCCGAGCGAAACCTCCGGGCGGCCTGCGGCACCGGGCGAACGAGCTCAGTCTCTTGTGCCCGAAAGCAATCCGGGCGGGTCACACGAGACGGGTAAGGTCGTGAAGTCGCCGGAAAGTTCAGCGTCACCGAAGGACAGCAAGGGGACAAGGGCAACCCAGCAGCAGACGGTGCTCGAGGACGGGACCAGGATCATCTCGAAACCCGATGGAAGTTCGGTCACCATCAGGCCCAACGGCGACGTCACCATCGAGAAGGACGGCGTGAAAACCACACACCGCAAGTCCGACGGCATGGTCATCGTTGAAAAGCCTGGCGGCGAAAAGCATGAGTACCGACCAAAGAGCGCCATCAAGCCCGAGGAAAAGCCGCTCAACGTCGCAAGCATGAGCGTCGAGCCGATTGCAAAATTACTCTCCAACTTCGCAGAAACGCCGTTCGTGCTGGATGGTGTCAGGTACGCATCGGTCGAGGGATTCTATCAATCGCTCAGGATTACCGACCCGGTGCGCCGCGCTCAGGTATCCCAGCTGCACGGCAAGGAGGCCAAGGCCGCTGGAAACGGTTTTAAGACCGCAACGCACGGAGAATACAGGGGAGAAGTCTTCGAACTAGGCAGCCCGCGCCATCACGAGATCGTGAAGCGGGCAATACGCGCCAAGCTGGAGCAAAATCCCGAGCTGGCGCGCCAGTTCATCGAGACACATCCGCGACCGATCATTCACAACACCGGACGCCCGGAAAGCAAGAGCACCAAGTATCCCGGTGCCGTATTCAGCCAGACATTGATGGAGCTGCGGCAGGAGCTCGTCGACAAACAAAACGCAACCAGGCCACCGGAAGCAATCCCGGTCAAAGATACAGCGGAGAAGCCGGCAGTGACTGAATCCTCTGCATTGCGCCCCAAGTCCGTATCCCGCTTGCTCAGGAGCATCGCGGCACCCGACCACCAGGCGACGGATTATCACCCAATAAAGTTCTACGAGCGTGCCTTCAAGGACTTCGACCGGCTTGCCACTCGCGTGTTGGGGTTTGGTGCTGATGTGGTGGCAATCGAGCTTGTCGATGGCAACGTGCTCAAGATCTCGCAGCGAGCCCTCACGCCGGAGATGGGAAACAGACCGTTCGATCTGCCTATCCTCGAGCGCGGCCAACGAATAGTCGAAGGGGATACGATCAATTACTTCATTCAACCCAAAGTAAAGCCAGTCACTCTTACAGAACTACTGGAGTTCCATCGTGAAGTACGCAAGCATGGCTATTATCTAAGCGATTCATCAGTGGATCAGATCGGGCGTTATGAGCCTACAGGCAAGGTCGTCCTGATAGATCCATGGGCAGCGGAGAAGCTTCCGAATCAATAGGCTTGCGTCCAGCCTGAGCTTCATGGTGATGCCGAATCAATGCTCCGCCCGGATAGACGCGGAGTTCATCGCCGCCCATGGACAACAGGCGGCCAGCCCCCGGGACCTCCAGGACACTCCGAACTTTGAAATGACCATGGGCGCAGTCACTTCTGGCTTGCCGGCGACCTATCACTGGGAGGAGGTCCTTCCATGAGGATCTTCCACCAGTCGTAGTCCGGATAACGGCGTGGCATTCCCAGGGCTTCTCTCAGCTCGATGAAAGCCTGCAGGAAGTTGGGATTGTTGTTCGGCCCTCCGTAGGGGGTGACAATTGCCGTGCGCACCGGCGACTGCGTCCATATCGATCTGGTACCGCCCATGGTTTCAAACACGGGGGCGAGGTCCAGCATGTCTGGTTGTTTGAAGACATCGGTGTATATACTCGGACTTTCCACCAGCGTGACGGGCAAGTAACTGTCAGCCTTTCCGGGATGCAGGTGCGGATACAGCAGGGCATTGTCCCACGGATTCTTTCCTTCAGGCGTCCGGTATCGCCCGAGCGTCCCCACGGTGATGCCGTCTACTACGCGCCGGCCTTCTTTGTCCACGAGCTTGCTGAACAGTTGTTCCTCCATGTTGTTGAGAATCTTTGGAATTTGATTGCCGCTGGCTGCGTAGTCGTCAATGAAAACCAGCTTCTTGCCCTTGAGCCGGTCCATCAGCTTCTGCACCTCCGGCGTCGGCTTGCCGCCGTTCTTGAGGTGCGCTTGCAACGCCCGTAAGTCGCTGACCGAGACGAAATTCTCTGGCTTCAGCCCGTTTACCCTGCTGTAGAGGTGATTAACCAGATACGAGCTGCCGCTGGATTCCATGCCGGTTATGATCAGCATATTGGCCGGATCGCCGCCGGGTACGTGCTTCAGAATGTTCTGGTGAAGCTGCTTGGCCTGGTCGAGCATGGTGGCATAAGACTGATAGTGCACGCCGTCGCGCAAGAAGCGTGCCGCCGCCAGTTGTTGCTCGGCGTTGAATCGGCCGAGGAAGTCCTGGATCTGCTCCGGGGTCGCCATCGGTTTGGTCAGCTCATCGTACATCGAGAGAATCTCGTACGCTTCGCCGCCGTCCTGGGTCTTGCGCAGCTCGCGGCGTGTGGGTATGACCTCGCGTGTGCTAGCCACCTGAGCGTTCGGGAACTCCTGCTTGAGGGCGGCGGAATCGCCCGAAAGCACTCGTCGCATGGCGTCCTGCCTGCTCAACCCTTGCCGTTCCAGGGCCTTGACCTGATCGACAAGCTCCGCCAGCCGGTGGTGCATGCCGTCGGTACTGCCCGACAGCTTGGCGCCGGCCAGATCATAGACGTTCAATCCGCGGCTGAATTCGTCGGCGACCATCAGGTTGTTGACGTGCTTGAGGAAGCCTTTTTGCGCGCTGGAAGCATTGCCGAGGTTGTCGAAGATGACCACGTTCTGCAGATCCGGATCTGCTTTCTTGGCTGCCAGCTCTATCTTCTTGGCTTCGAGAATCTCGGCAGCCTTCGCTTTCGCCTTGCCATCGGCGATTGATTTTTCGATGTACTGTATCTGCCTTTCGATGTTCTTTATGTCGTCGACCTTCCGCTGCAGCTTCTCCAGGGTGGGCCCGTCGAGGATTTCCACGGTCGGCTCGATGCCGGTGTTCTTGTGGAATATGTGCGCCAGAGCGTTGCCGTCCGTGGTGCCGTCCAGGACATATATCTTGACGGTGTCCACCTTCTTGTATTTAGCCGAGCCGTCCGGATTCACCCCGTCCGGCTTGTCGATTTTGCGGAGATCCCATTTCCGCAACTCCTCACCCAGTACCTGCATCTGCGTGTCTACGCCGCGGTTGGTGAGATTGGGCATGGAACCTTCCATGATCTCCATGGCGATCTTGCGATCTTCAGGAGAGAACCGGGCGAACAATTCCTCAAACTGCTCGCGGGTGATGGGCTTGTCTCTGAACTTGACGGAGATCTCCTCGGAAAGCTCCTTAAGCTTTTGCATATCCAGCTTTTCTGGAATGGGAGCTTTATCTTTCAGCCTGGCTTCCGCCTCGTCAAGCCTTCGTTGTTGGGCTTCCAGCTCTTCTTTGGCCCGGGTCGCCTCGGGCTTGTCGACTCCCCCGTCGGGTTTCTCTTTGACTGTGGCGCTATCACCTTCTCGCGAGCGGGGGGCGCCATCATCAGCGACACCGTCCTTATCGCCGCTGCCGGAACCGTCCTTCTCGCGAATTGTTGGCGAGTCGCCATCGCCGTGCCCCTGCCCGCCGCGTTCGCGCACTTGTGGCGCATCCGGGGTC
>DATNRD010000650.1:0-9139 GCA_036703665.1 Candidatus Obscuribacterales bacterium | reverse complement strand
GCGGCAAAGCGGACCGCACGCGGGTACGTGCGCTTCTCAACTATCCGCACCGTAATATTTCTGCGGGCTGGAAAGCTCGATTTTTCTCAGCTCAACCCACATGTAACTAATTTCGTACCCACTTAAATTTCAACAGAGCCGATTGTAAATGGTGTCGACGTTGGTGACCCCTTCGATCTCCTGCTTTCCATCGGGGGTCTTGAACGTTATGTCTTCGCCGCCGTCATAGGTGGCATGGCGTTCGAGAAGGCGCCCATCCTTCCATTTCTCACTGCCTGAGAAGTTGGTATCCGAAACTGCGCCATCCAGCTCGCCTTCATATCTATAGGTAACGGTCCCGTCCTCTGCAACCTCCTCCTTGAGCTTCTTGCGCCAGTCGATGTCCCAGTTGTCGCCGCCCATGTCGCGTTCATCATCCCAGGCTTCGCCGGCGGGCGAGTCTCCAATCCCGGGCGACGCCACCGGGCTGTAGACGCCGTCGTCGGGGTAGAAATTCTCGGCCTTCGTAGGTTCAGGCGGCTTATCCGCAGGTTTGTCCGCGGGCTTTTCTGCAGGCTTGTCGGCGGGCTTATCGGCGGGCTTATCGGCCGGCTTGTCCGCAGGTTTATCGGCCGGCTTTTCTGCAGGCTTGTCGGCGGGCTTGTCGGCCGGCTTGTCCGCAGGTTTATCGGCCGGCTTGTCCGCAGGTTTATCGGCGGGTTTCTCGCCGGTCGTCTCCTTAAAGGACTTCACGGCGCCATCAGGTCCGACCTCTGCACGATAAGTCTTGCCATCTTTGGTAGTGATGGTGGTTTCGTATTGCCCGGTGGCGGCGTTGTACTTCGTATCGACCGCCGTGACACCCTTTATCTCCTGGTCCTTGCCGTCCGCCGTCTTGAACTTGATGTCGGCGCCGCCTTCATATTTAGCGTGTCTTTCCAGCAGCCTGCCATCAGCGGTGTATCTTTCGGCCCCTTCGTAATTGGTATCGACTATGCCGGTCTCCAGCTCGCCTTTGTAGTGGTATGTAACCGTACCATCGGCGTTGGTCGTTTTCTCGGCATCCCGGAAGTCGACGGCAGCATCCTCCCGTCCTGTGTCATAGGACGTGCCTCTCTGTGTGTCGCCCACGCCTGGCGGTGCTGCCGGGTTGAACACTCCCTTTTCGGGATAAAAGTTCTCGTCTTTGGTTACCGGAGGCCGTGTATCTGCAGCGGGTTTCGTCTCGGGCTTGCGCTCACCGCCCTCGGGCGGTTTGTCCTTCTCGCCGCCGCTCTTGGGGGGCACGTCCTTTGCTGGTCTGGGCTCCTTGTGCTCGGCCGGTTTGTGTGCTGGAGACTCGACCTCTTTGTTGCCTTCCCGAGTTAAGGTAAACGACCTGCCCTTCTCGGGCTTGTAATGAATGTTGCCATTTTCATCGACCGAGAGATTGCCCTTCCACGTGACCGGTGGCTTTTGATCGCTTACCCAGGTATTATCGCCTGTCTTGCGCCATTTCAACCCGCTCATCCCGGCGATTTCGTCGATTTCGCCTTTTTCGTTGTAGTGGAACGTACGCGCCTTGCCCTCGGCGCTGATGACGCTTACTACGCGGCCCTTTTCGTCCAGCTCGACTCGGGAGTGGTCAGGATACTCTTTGAGCTGGTGATGATTGGGAAGCTCGGTAACCCTGGCAAAGTCCTTGTCGGGCGGGATTACGAGCTTTTCTCCCGGGTGTATGAGATTGGCATCTTTGAGGTGGCTCGCTTTGGCTATGCGATTCACCTCGTCCATGATCTCTTTCTGAGTCGGGTCACGGTCAGGGTGCCGGTGCTTGAGCACTTCTTTTGCGATATCAGATACGGTATCGCCTTTCTTTACGGTGTATTCGGCGCTGCCGTCAGCTTTCGATACAAATTCCCGTTTACCCCACTTCTCGACGACGGCTCCATCGCCTGATTCGGTTTTGGTCTCCGCCCCAGTTTCCCCTCTCCTGGGCTCTCCACCTTTGCCATCGCCCTGCCTTGACTCACTTCCCTTGGCGTCGCCGGGGCTGGAGTCGCCCCGTTGGAGGGCGGGCACTTCTCCGATCAGTTGGTCCAAGGCCATTATGGGACCGTCTTGCGCCATGCCCAGGGAGAATTTCCTGTCCGCTACTTTGGCGACGATCTCCCCCTGTTCGACAGCGAGACTGACCAAAGGAAGGCTTTCCGAACTAGGCGTCATGCCCTTCTTGCGAAGCTCGGCATGCTGCCTTTCCTGTTCCTTGTAATCGTCCGGTTTCTCCTGCGCGTCGCGCGCCAGCTGCGCCACGTCCGCGTCCTCACGGGCGTCCACTGGGCTATCAACTACTTCTCTCAAATCGTCGTCGTTGACCGACATGCTTAGCCCTTCCGCAATGCTGTAGCCCGTGTCCTGACGTAAAATGCCGGTCTTACAACCATATTACGCCCTTCATCTCTATTCATAAAGCCCATCTTCAGGCCCGGTAGCCTCGCGAGATCTTTCTTGAATCGGGGGCTGCCCAGGATTGCTGGATTAGTAAACTGGCACGCGCGCAAACCGGCCGTACTACTCTCAGGGGATTGCAAATTAGGCGGGTACTTACGCTTATTTAAGTTCTGGTCGAGGCCCTGCTATGGAAGGTTTCGGCCAAGACAGGTCACCGGCTTCGAAACTGTCATGCTGGCGAAGGATCTCGTGTCGGCAAGATAGTTCCTTCGGTCGCTGCCCTCCCTCAGGACCGCTTTCGCTCCGCTCAAGCTCCTCAGAGGATGACAGTTTCCCGGTTCCATCACCTGTCTTGGCCGAAACCTTACCCTGCTATGGGCGGCTAAGCACCGGGATAGTGGGCACCTGCCAAGAGTCGCCCGTCGCGGAAACTGTTGATCGATGCCATGGCGGGTTCGAGATAGCTGAGGTAAGGCACCTGTAATCCTTCATAGCTGAGAATCTGGACTTCACCGGCAATCTGCAGGGTAGGCGCATAAAGCACATAACCTGCCCAACCCGAGTCGTCATCGAGGTAAGTGAGAGCAAGCACGTTGCCGGCCCCCCGGTGGCGTACAACCCGTGCCTCTGTAAGACTTCTGAGATTGAGGCGAATCAGCGACGGTGAAAGAGACTCCAGGTCGGATCGCCCCGGCGTTCCCTCGTGGTCCAGCAACATAGCGAAGTCGTCGGCTTGCGGATGACCGACAAGCCAGCTTTCTATTCGCCACGCGATTGAAGCCTCCGGATCCTCCTCGGGGTACAACACCACTCGGCTTCCGGGCTGCAAGCGGAGCGGGTTGTCTGCGATGACTCCGGATGCCTTCCAACCCGACGGAGGGCAGATCGACCTGCCCTCGCCCAGGCTTATCGGCTGTCCTAGAAGCGTAGCCATGTGCTTGACCACCGCGCCTTCACGTGACACATTGAGCCTAACATATGTTACGGGTGATAAGAGCTTCGCGATGGGCAGGAACCATCGTCGGTCACGGCGACAACGCCAGCCTTGCCGACGCAGCACGCGCCTCTCCTCAGTCGGCGAGCTGCTGAACTGACTCCAGCTTACGGAACTCGATGCGCCCCTGGGAAATCCTACCGATTTCGAAGCCAACGCGGGCTCCCCAGACGAGCGCGACGGAAACCCAGGTGAGTTCCGGGTAGTACGCAGCCGTCAGCGCGCATATCGTTGCTCCGCCCGTGCAACTGCCAAATGAGCGCGCAGCGGTACCGTGTCCGGTTTGCGGCCGAACGGGCTTGACGATACATACGTATGTATGTTTAAATAATCAATAGAAATACTCTGCCTTTTCGCTCTCTTCCAGCCGGATATTGCACATCCGGCAGAGGCTTTTGTTCGATTGACTGTGTGATGACAGTACCTTCATACAAGGTGCGCTCTGCCCGCCTTAAGCGTGGGTCCTAGAGCAAACAGTGCACCTTGTGTATAAACAGTGCGCCTTCAATGAAATACAGTGAGCTCCATTGCCATTCGTCATTTTCCTTGCTGGATGGGGCCTCCAATCCGGAAGAGTTGGTCCTACGAGCGAAGGGAATAGGGCTGAGCGCTCTGGCTTTGACCGACCACGACGACCTTGGCGGTATCGTGAGGTTTGCCCAAGCCGCAAAAGAGGTCGAGCTGGACGCCATCATCGGAGCTGAGCTCACGCTGGAAGACGGCTCGCATCTCACCTTGCTGGTGGAAGATACCGCCGGCTATAAGAATCTCTGCTCTTTGATCAGCCAGGCTCGCTCCTGCTGCCCTCGCGGGAGACCCCGGGTAAGGTACGAAGATATAGCAAATCGCTCGGACGGATTGGTAGCACTGTCAGGCTGTCCTCATGGAGCCATTCCTGCCGGTCTCGCGCAAGGGCAGTGCGACGAGGTCGAGCGTCTTACCAGGCTGATGCTGGAGGCGTTCGGACATAACTTTTTCCTGGAACTGTGGGATCATCATCTGCCTCAAGAGGCGATTATATGCAAGCAGCTTCTCGATCTGTCTTATCGTTATTCGATACCATGGGTGGTGACTAACAACGTCCATTATGCAACCCCCGCCAAGCGAATCATCCATGATGTTCTTACCTGCTTGCGACACGAAGTCACCGTTCAAAATGCCGGCCGCAGGCTGCGCCCAAACGGCAGCTGGTATCTGAAATCGCCGGAAGAGATGTCCCGTTTATGGCGACACAATCTCGAGGGAATAAAGAACACTCAAGTGGTGACAGAGCGATGCGGCTTTCGCCTCGGGCTGCTGAAGCCGTCTTTGCCGGTTTTTGAGACACCTGAGTACATCGTTTGTCATTCTCAGGAGGGGCGGAGCCCCGACGAAGAATCTCGGCTAGATAACGCGGTGCTTCCTGATCTACGGGGTGAGATTCTTCGCTGCGCTCAGAATGACAGTAAAGACGCTCAGAATGACAGTAAAGACGCTCAGAATGACAGTAAAGACGCTCAGAATGACAGTAAAGATGCTCAGAATGACAGTAAAGACGCTCAGAATGACAGTACGGGGGCTCAGAGTGACAGTACGGGGGCTCAGAGTGACAGTAAAGAGGCTGGGGACGACGGAAGGGATGCTCGGAATGACGGAAAGCGCACGATTCTAAAACTCACTCACAACGAAATGCTGGCGCAGCTCGTTTGGGAAGGGGCGGCAGAGCGCTATCCTAGACTCACGGAAAAACACTTCCAGCAAATCAACCATGAACTCAACATGATCATGAAGCTCGATCTCGCACCCTACTTTTTGATCATGTGGGACATCGTGCGCTTTGCTCAGTCACAGGGTATCGCAGTACAGGGGCGCGGTTCTGCCGCCAATTCCGCAGTTTGCTATTGCCTTTCGATTACCGCTGTCGATCCGGTCGGCATGGATTTGCTCTTCGAGCGATTTCTCTCTGAAGGGAGGGGTGAACCGCCTGATATCGATCTCGACATAGCGCACCAGGAGCGCGAAAAGGTTCTCCAATACGTTTACAACAAATACGGCAGAGAACATGCCGCTATGGTTTGCGAAGTCATCACTTACAGGGGTCCTTCGGCAGTGCGTGACGCGGCCAGAGTACTGGGCTTTTCGCCCGAGCAGGCCGATCGTCTGGCCGCCGAGTCACAGTTCCATGAGGCAATAGAAGCAGCCAATGCCCTGACTAACGGGGGCGCGGCAAGAGCGGGACTTGATCCAAAAGACAGGCGAGTGCAACTTCTTATAAAGGTAGTATCCGGGCTGGATCGGTTGCCTCGACACCGCTCCATCCATGTAGGCGGTTTCGTTCTATCCGGAGAGCCGCTGGGACAACTGGTTCCGATAGAGCCTGCCTCTATGGAAGGCCGCACCGTCATTCAATGGGACAAGGACGATCTCGATCCCGTCGGAATGATCAAGATCGATCTGCTCGGTCTGGGTATGCTCACGGTCATCCAGGAGGCGGTCAAGCTGGTCAAACAGCATCGAGGAATAGACATTGATCTAGCGCATTTGGATATGAACGATCCGGCCATTTATGACATGTTTTGCTGTGCGGACACCATCGGCGTTTTTCAGGTAGAGTCCCGTGCCCAGATGAGCATTCTGCCCAAGCTGCGTCCCCGATGCTTTTACGACATAGTGGTTTCGATAGCACTCGTGCGTCCGGGACCAATCCAGGGCAACATAGTGCATCCTTATATAAACCGCCGCCGCGGCGACGAGCCCGTCACTTATCTCCACCCCACCCTAAAACCGATCCTCGAGAGAACGCTGGGGGTCCCTCTTTTCCAGGAGCAAGGCATGCGGCTGGCGGTCACTGCCGCCGGCTTCACCGCGACTGAAGCCGACCAGCTCAGGCGAGTGATGAGCCACAAACGCTCCCGCGAAAAGATGGCCAAGCTGTGCCAGGATCTCGCTCGAGGCATGGAAGCCAATGGCTTTTCTCCAGAGGCCATCGCCACCATCACTCATCAGCTTCAGGCATTTGCAAACTATGGATTCCCGGAAAGCCATGCCGCATCGTTCGCGCTTCTGGTATATGCCTCCGCTCATCTTAAAAAGTACTTTGCTCCGGAATTCTACTGCGCCATGCTCAATGCACAACCTATGGGTTTCTACAGCCCCGCCACATTGATACGTGATGCGCTCAGGCATGATGTAGAGGTGCGTCCGGTCGATCTGGCAAAGAGCAGTTGGGACTGCACCCTGGAGAATACTTACTTTAGCTGTCATTCTGAGCACCCTTATCGTCATTCTGAGCACCCTTATTGTCATTCTGAGGAGGGGCGGAGCCCCGACGAAGAATCTCGGCCAGATAACACGGCGCTTCCTGCTCGACGAAGTGAGATTCTTCGCTGCGCTCAGAATGACAGTAAAGACGCTCAGAATGACAGTAAAGACACTCAGAATAACGTGCCGGCTTTGCGCATCGGACTCAGGTATGTCCAGGGACTCGGCAAGAAATCAAAACAATCGCTGGAGGAAGCATGGCGAAGTGGCGGGCGGTTTACATCCATCGAAGATGTTTGTCACCGCAGCGGGCTCGGATGGAAAGCATTGCAAATACTCGCTCGCGCCGGAGCATTCGATAGCTTCTGCGCAGGGCGCCGGCAGGCTCTCTGGAAAGTGCTGGCTCTCGCCCGCGCCGGCAAGGAATTACCACTCTTTGCTAATTCGCAACTGTCAAAGGAAGGACAGCAACTGGAAGCGCTGAGAATTCCAGATATGAGCAATCTCGAACTGACAGTCGCGGACTATCAAACGACAGGGCTGTCAACAGGACGACATCCGATGACCTATTACAGAAGATGGGCCGAAGAACACGGGATCCACTCTTGCGCGAATCTCAGGCAACAAATTCATGGAGAAGAACTGACAGTCGCCGGTGGAGTAATATGCCGCCAGCGCCCGGAAACCGCGAAGGGATTTGTTTTCCTCACATTGGAGGATGAGACCGGAATGGCAAACATAATTGTCAATCCCAAGGTATTTGACCAATACAGAAAGGTACTTTTGAACAACGACTTCCTCGCAATCACCGGCAAGCTTCAGCTGGAAGACGGAGTCTGCAATGTATTAGCTCATCACGTCGAACCCCTTCCTGCTATTTCCAGCGAGCTTCATCTCTCCTCCCGCGATTTTCACTGACCTCACCATCCCCATACCGTTGCAGTAATTCCGTCACCCCAACATCCGCCAGCCATGCCGATTTTCTGCGCAATCTAATGTCATAAGTGACACGGATTCTGATGCCTCGGCCGCAACAGCCGAAATACAATGAAAATTGAAGACCTTTTCAAACTTCATTAGACCGGGCTCCGGGGGGAGCATAAAGCAGCACCTGCTGCGCCGATGCCCTAATAATTCCCTCGAAGCTCATGAAGTGCAAGTCGATTCACCCGTTGATTCTGGCAATTCTGCCGGCAACTTTAATCCTTACCATTCCAGTTGCAGCCGAGCCTCCAGGCGGTCATCCTCATGGTGGGCCGCCCGGCCAAAGTAATCCTTCCGGCAGCTCACCAGGCGGTCATCCTCATGGTGGGCCGCCCGGCCACTATGGCGGGAGCTCAAGCGGCAGTAACGGCGCCGGCGCGCCCCCGGGAAACGGGTACAGCCATGCGGGCAACCCGGGCGGCGGCGGGCCATGGACGAGCTCACCGTCCGGCGCTGACGCGAGGCAGTCTGGAAATACAGGTTGGAGCCATAGCTATATGCTCTCTGCCCGCTCCACCATGCTTGACGCCGTGTGGACGGGCATGGGCACGAACCTTCCCGACCCACTCAAAAGTTTAGAGATAGGGTCGACAGTGAAGGATCTGCTTAAAGAAACACAACTGTCCAAGGAGCTGAGTAGGCAACTCGAAACGAACCTGAAGAACACCGACATCGGGAACGCACATGTCGTCGAAGGGACAGTCACAGTATCTAAGGGACCCTCACCTCATCCTCCCGGACGCCTCGGCTATGGGAAATTCGGCCCCGGCCATGTAAACAGCAGACAGGGTTTAGGCCATGTCTACGACCCGGGTCCCGGGTCGGGTCCCGGCAAGGGATTAGCGTACGGACACGGAGGTACGGTTCCCCGTTCGGGCACCGGGCCTGGAAACGGCCGTAGCGCGGGCGGCGGCGTGCCACGTGCTGGAGACAGCAGGCTCGGACATGTTTTCGACAAGGGACTTGGGCACGGCTACGACCTCGGACCGGGTATGGGGCCGGGACAGGGGCTGGGTCGCGGGCACCGGGACACGACAATTGGCAAACCGCCGGATGTCCCACCAGCACCTCCTGGTAGCGGGGGTGGTGGCAATCCACATTTGCCTCCCGGCACCAAGCCTGATCCTCTCCGGTGTGACAGAGGTTTAGGCAACAACGACAGGGATTTCAACAACCTGCCGCACGACGATAAGCATCTTTTCCCCAATCCACACTTTATCTACTGCGCAGACGAACCTGGTCCTGGTCCTGGTCCTGGCCCTGGCCCCGGTCCTGGTCCTGGTCCTGGCCCCGGTCCTGGTCCTGGTCCTGGCCCTGGTCCTGGTCCCGGCCCTGGTCCTGGTCCCGGTCCCGGTCCTGGTCCTGGTCCTGGCCCTGGTCCTGGTCCCGGCCCTGGTCCTGGCCCCGGTCCCGGTCCCGGTCCTGGTCCTGGTCCTGGTCCTGGTCCTGGTCCCGGCCCTGGTCCTGGTCCCGGTCCTGGCCCTGGCCCCGATCCTGGTCCCGGTCCTGGTC
>DATNRD010000649.1:0-7470 GCA_036703665.1 Candidatus Obscuribacterales bacterium | reverse complement strand
CGTACTTCCAGAGCTACGTCTACGCTTGTGTTCTGGCCGGCCTGGCTATAGGCTGCCTGGATTTCCGCCTCAAGCGCTTGAACCTGCCTGCTGGATCCTGGTTTGTCTACTTCGGCCTGGTGCTCGCCCTGGCTGCCGGCGTACACTTCAGCCGGTTGAGAGACTTGGGCGCTCTGAAGGACGGGTCGACTTATTTTATCTGCGCCCGGTTCCTGGACAACTACCTGCTCAACGAGGTGCTGATTGGTGCTCTCGTCTTTGTCTCTTTTACTCTGGTGATAAGGTGCTTCATGCCGCTGGGTTCGGCAGTGGCCGGTGCCTTTGCCGCCGTCAGCCGCGCCGGCGGGCTGGCCGTCTTGTTCGCCGGCATGGGGCTGGGTTGGGGCATTTACGCCGTCCTGCTATGGCTGGCGAGCCAGCCCGCCGTTCTGGTTGCCGTTCTGGGGGCCGCCTTCCTGGCACTGTCCGGAGCCTGCCTACGGAATATCGCTCTGGTGGCGGTTTGCCTGGGTTGCGCCCTTTCCTACAACATGCTTGTCGAGCCCCCCTCGGTGACGGAGCTGCGGGCTTCTTATAAAGCCTCTTTCCAGGACTTCTGGGCCCCTGAGGGGCATGTGCAGACGTACCCGTTTGCGGCCAACGGAAAGCTGCTCGGGGTAGGCGTCTCCAGCAACTATTGCCTGAACGGGTTCGTCCTGGACACGCAATTGAGCGATCAGGAGTCCACTGCGCTCAATACTGCGCATGACAGCCTTAAGGGCTATTCCAGCCGCTACTTCAAGGCGCCGTTTGTCGTCTGCAAGAATGCCGTCCGCGTCCTGGTAGCCGGCGGCGGCACCGGCAACGAAGCTTCCCAGGCGCTTTTGATGGGGGCCAGGCACGTCGATGTTGTCGACTCTCGCGCCTGGATGTTTCGACTCGGGGAGATGAATCCGTCCAAACCCTTTGCATCGCCGGCAGTATCGCGGGTGGTGATGGACCCGCGCCAGTTTCTCAAAGAGACTGCCCAGAAATACGATCTCATTCTCTTTGCGCCGATGGAGAGCGACTGTGCCTTCTCTCCTTTCGGCTTGCTGAGACCGGACAACTTCGCCTATGCCACCGAGTCATTTCTGGATGCACGTGATCATCTCAATCCAGGCGGTTACCTGGCCGTCTCCTATAAGCCGTTTCGCCAGTGGTACGCCCGCCGGCTGGCGCACAACCTTCAGCTCGGTTACGGCACCATAGACGCGCTGGTCAAGTCGCCCTTTCGCAGTTACATGTTCGCCAGCCGCCAGCAGAACAGGCTGCTCAGCACGCTGCTGCTCGAGTCCTTCAAGCCCACCGAGCTGGAAAATGTAGAGAAGCTCATGGACGATGCCGAGGACGTGCCCGCTACGATAGACGACTGGCCTTTCCTGTACCTGGCCGCTCCCGGTCTGCCCCGCAGCTACTTGTTTGTGATCGTGCTCATGACTGCCGCCATACTCTTGCACTTGCGCCTGCTGCTGAAAAACGACCGGCTGCCCGATGCGCAGGAGAACGGACAGAAGGGCAACGAGCTTTTTGCCTGGTACAACTGGCGCGTGGCGATCCTGGCGGCGGCATTCATGGTGGCTGCGGGCAAGACCGTCATGACGCTTGCCTTCAATTTCGGTGCCACCTGGCAGACGGCGGTGGCCGGTGCCGTGGTCGTTGCCCTCTGCGCCTGCATCCCCGCCGCCCTGGCGGCGGCCGGCATCAATCTGCCTGCCTGGTCGACCTGGCTGCTGGTCTTTGTTGCCTACGGCGTCGATTACAACTTCAACTACGAGGCGGTTGTCTCCATCGGCAATCCGGTGCTCAAGCTGTTGGCATCGGGACTGTTGCCGGTATTGCCCCCGCTTTTCGTGGCAGCCGCCCTCGTCCGGAGCATTCCTGCTGCCGGTGCCCCGGAGTCGACCCTGGGAATGCTTTTCATGGGCTTCGTGGCCGGCAAGTTTCTGGAGCACGGCTGTCTGGTTTCCAGCATATCCTCCCTCGACATTGGTGGCATAATGCTTTGCGTGCTGGCCATTGCCGTTCGCCGTCGCAAAGAAACAGTGCCGGATGCCGCGCCGGCCTCTCCCACATGAGTGAACACGCCGCCGAATTTACACCAGGATCGCCAGGCGCTCGCCGCCGGGAAAAGGAGGAGCCGCTCTCGAGCGCGCGCCGCCCGGTCGTTTTCGTGGACAGGGACGGCACGCTCAATGAGGAACTTGGATACATCTTCAATGTCGATGACCTGGTCCTTTTGCCGGGGGCAGCCGAGGCGGTTATCAGGCTGAACGGCGCCGGCGTGGCCTGCATTGTCGTGACCAACCAGAGCGGCCCGGCCCGGGGCTTCTATTCCGAGGCGCATGTGCAGAAACTCAACGAGCGCCTGGCGCGCTTGCTGGCCGAGCAGGGCGCCGTGCTGGACGGGGTCTACTACTGCCCGCATCATGCCGACGGCGTCGTCGAGGAGTATGCCATCGCCTGTGATTGCCGCAAGCCGGCCACCGGCATGCTTGCCCGGGCGTTCAGCGAGCATCCTGACCTGGACGCCGCCAGAGGCTATGTCGTGGGCGACCAGAGCACCGACATCGACCTTGCCAGAAACGCCGGGCTCAAGAGCGTTCTGGTCAAGACCGGCTTCGGCGAGGCTGTCAAGTCCGGCAAATACCAGTGGCCGGTTCAGCCGGACCATGTGGCCGACACCATCGGTCATGCCGTTGACTGGATTCTCAACGACCTGGGGCTGAGCTGAGCGTGTAGGGAGCCTCGTCGCGCGCTTGCCGCCAGGGATCACGCGCGCGGGCGGCGGCATGCTCAGCCATTGCCGCCAGCACCGCGGCATGCTTGGTTTGCAGCTCCTCGACCAGGCGGTCGACAAGGGCGCGCGACCCCGCATAGCTCAGGTGCACGCCGTCCTTGAACAGCTCGTTGGCGAACCGCCCATCGTCGAACAGGTCTATGAAAGCCAGCCCGTGCTCTTGAGATACGGCGAGAAGGTAGTCCCTGTAGACGTCATTGAGACCGCGCGGCAAATACTGGTACAGCTCCCGGCTGAGCGGCATGTTTACAAGGACAAGCTTGATACCTCGCTCTTTGCAGAGCGCAATCATGCCATCCAGGTAGCGTGCCTGCACCGTCCTGGTTTCCTGGCTGCCACGAGCATAGATGCCGGCCTGCCGTCTAACCTCGAATTGCTTGACCAGGCCGGGATGTGCCCGGTACATAGCCTCGGTGAACTTCTCGACCTTGCGAGGCACCCAGGTCTCCCACAGGAAACCGTAGCGCTGCGGTCTAAGCTGGTGATCGGGACCGAGACGGACGAAGGACTGGTCCAGTGGAAAGTTTTCCAGGACGTCCTTGACGAAGGCGGCAAACATCGACTTGAAATCCGTGCGATTGCGGTAAAGAAACCAGAAGTGACAGAGCACAAACTCCCGCCTGGCCGAGTCGCTGGTCATCAAATTGAGAATGTCCGGTTTAAGCGGGACGAACGGGGCGACGCTCTGGAAGCTCGTCAGCGTCCACTCTCTCGTGAAGTCGCCATCGATGAAGTCCCGCAAGGTCAGCCCCCAGAAGATCACGCGCGGGTGGTCTATTTGATCCGTAATCGCCTGGGCGATAAGGTATGCCTCCGCGGGCATTTGCAGACCGGAACATAGGTTGATGCAGGTGATGTTCCGGCCGGTAGCCTTCCTCAATTGCTCCTGCAGATATGGAGGGAAGTCTCCGCTCGAGTAGTGGCGCTCCTTTTCAATCTGGCTGACCACCAGAAACAACGACGAACCAAGCAGCGCGACGTCGGGGCTCGTTCGCTTGCACAGCTCGATTCTGGGCGGCAGATTCCAGAGATCCACGCTGTTGAAACCGAGCGCATCTACCGGGTTCCCCAGGCGTAGTAGCAGATCGATGACGACCAGGAAGAGCAAGGTCATGACGGGCACGCTGGTCAGCACTCGTGGGACCGAGTAGCGAGCCGCCGGTGGCGTTGTTCCGGGGGCGTCTGAAGCGTGTTGATTATCGGTCAACTGGCTTGCCTCCCCTTCAATTCTAATGTAGCTCCCGCTGCCCGGCCCGCCGTCATGGCGCTAGGTTCAGGATGCTGCTGTCTGAAAAGGGCTGGTCCCGGGGCTTCCAGCAACCGGGCTCCCACACAATCGCTCGCTCGCCTGTCGCGTTACAAGGGAGCATTCGGAGCCTGGACGGGCGCAGCATGGCAGCGCCCCTACTAGAATAATGTGCAGGCTCTGATGGTTGAGTGGCTTGCAATTGCGATTTCCACGGCTGATACCGCCCTTGAACATTGTCACGGTCACTATCCTGGCAATGGCTGTGCGGGCGTTGACGGCCACCTGGACCGGGCTTACCACCGATGAGGCAAACGGTGTTCTGGTCGCGGTCACCGGCTCCTGGGCGGACATGGTGCAGCATCTCAAGGAGGATGGAAACGCGCCCCTGCTCTATGTGTTGTTGCGGCTGTATGCCGGAGTCTTCGGCTCGAGCGACCTTGCCGTCAAGCTCTTTGCCTTGTTTCTGGGAACCGTCCAGGTGCCGCTGTCGTACTGGATTTGCCGCCGCTTTCTCAGCAAGGAGCTGTCGCTTCAGGTTGCCTTCCTGCTTGCCCTGTGCCCGCAACTGGTGCGCTACAGCACGCTGGTCAGGTCCTACTCGCTCATAAGCATTCTCGGGCTGGTTTCCACCTGGGCCTGCATCAGGGTGCTCACCGGAGCCCGGAGCTTTCTATGGCCGATCGCGTACGGCGCATCGACAGCCGCCCTGGTGTACAGCCATTACTGGGGAGCGTTTGTCGCCATCGGACAGGCATGCCTTGCCCTCATCGGAACTGTCTGGCGCTGGTTCACCCTGGAAAATGTGAAGCGTTGGCTGGCTGGAGTGGCGCTGTCGCTGCTTTTGTTCCTGCCATGGACGCCCATCCTCTACTACCAGCTCACGCATGTTCTCGATGTCTGGGATACGCCGCCGCTGCCGTCTTTCCTGGTCACGCACATGGCTTCGCTAGTGCTGGTCGGTGCTTATTACACGCTCGACCCGGCCGATCAGCTTGCTCTTCTGATCTCGAGCGGGTTGCTGCTGTTGGCGCTCTTTTCACCTCGGACAATGATTACACCTGCCTATGATGGGCGTTGCTGGAAAGCAGTGGCTTTCTGCGGTTATGGGGCAGGTCTGCTGGTGAGCCTTTTCGAGCCGGCCATGCGTGACCGCTATCTGACGCCCTTTGCGCCGCTGCTGATCATCGTGTTCGTGACCGCCTTCCATGAGCTTTTCCCGCGGCTTCCCAGGCTGGCCCGGGCCGTAGTGCCGGTGGCAATATGGCTGCCTATGTGGATTCCGGCGTTGCTGTACCTGTCTTCTGAACCCGAGACCGGAACGCCGGGCATTGTCGCCGAGATCAAGCGTGATCTGGACAGGAGAAAGGACCTGGTGGTGATCTCCTGGCCGATCATCGTTCCGACGATCAACTTCTACCTGCCCGAGGACGTCAAGGTGGTGACGTTTCCGGACATAAAGAGGATCAAGTTCAATCGCTGGGACGGCATGCTCGAGCGCCTGCGCAACCGAAAGAATCTCGAGGAGCTGCTGGACGCCATGCAGGCTACGCTGGCGGCCGGCGGGCGGATCTGGCTCATCGACCGCTATCACAACGTAAGACCCAGGGACTTCAACGACGAGCAGTCGATGAAGGGCATGAAGTACATGGAGACGGAGGTGTACCGCATGGACCAGGTTCGCACCTGGCTTGCTCTGCATGCCGAGCAAGTCGGCTCCAACAAGCTTGCGCCCGGGCGTGACTTCAGCGTGTTCCTGACAATCTACCGCCCGCGTAAGGAAGGGGAAGTCACGGCACAACTCCCATTTCTGAGCGCTCCGCAGGCTGCCGATCTAGCCGGCGAGATCTCGCCCGGGCTCTCACAGGACGCCTGGCAGGCGCTGACAACCAGAGAACAGGACAGGGGCCTGCGGCGATGAATGCAAGAAGAGTGACTGGCAGCGCGGCGCTGTCATTCGGCGGCACGTGTGGTATGAACTCTCAGAGGTTATTTCGCTTGGGCACGGCGACACCATGACATCGGAAGGCACGGCAGGCAAGCATACATACGCCGGCCTGTTCATGGTCGCTCTCGCCACGCTCATGTACGAGATTCACCTCACGCGAATCTTCAGCATCACCATGTGGTATCACTTCGCCTTCATGGCAATCTCGATCACCATGTTCGGCATGACTGTCGGCGCGCTTGCCGTGTACCTGCTGCCCAAGTATTTCAGCCAGGAGCGCGCGAAGATCCAGATGGCACAGAGCGCGATGTTGTTTGGTATCAGCATAGTTCTCAGTTTCGTCGCTCACGTGATCATTCCCTTCGACCCGTCGCTGACATTCAGTGGAATTCTCTCCGTCGCTGTAACTTACGCGATCATTTCCGTGCCGTTTGTGTTCGGCGGCATATGCACGTGTCTGGCCCTGACTAAGTTTCCAGGGCAGGTCAGCAAGCTGTATGCCTCTGACCTGGCCGGCGCCGCAGCCGGCTGCCTCATGTTTATTGTTCTGCTCAACCTGGTCGATGGTTTGACAGCCGTGGTTGTGATTGGACTTCTTGCGGCAATCGGTGCCCTGCTGTTTACGAAGGAGCCGGAATTCACAGGCTCGAAGCGAGCCATTGCCGCTACCTGCCTCTGTTTGGGTGGCCTGGCCGTGGTCAACTGGGCGCTGGCCGGCATCGGCAAACCGCTCTTTCAGTTCAGCCGCGTCAAGGTCGGCGCGGAGCCTCCGGCCATATACGAGAAATGGAACTCGTTCTCGCGCCTGCGCGTCTTCGGCAATCCGTTTCAACTGCACAGGCCCTGGACATGGGGCATAAGCCCGACATATCCGACCGACAAGATCGTCAGTCAGATGATCATGAGCATCGACGCCGCGGCCTTTACGCCGATCGAGTTTTATCGCGGCAAACCGGAGGAGGTGGAACACCTGCGCTATGACGTGACCAACGTCGTGCACTACCTTCGTCCACAGTCCCGCGTACTCGTCATCGGAGTAGGCGGCGGCAGAGATATCGTATCCTCGCTCATATTCAAGCAAGAATCGGTGACCGGGGTCGAAATCAACCAGACCATCCTCGAGATCATCAACCGCACTTTTGCCAAATACACGGGGCGCCTCGACAAGGAGCCGGCCGTCACCTTTGTCAACGACGAGGCCGTCAGCTACGTTGCCAGAATCAAGGACAAATTCGACATCATCCAGATTTCCCTTATCGACACCTCTGCTGCCACCGCCGCGGGTGCCTTTGCGCTTACGGAGAACTCTCTTTACACTGCCGAGGCCTGGAAGATCTTTCTGGATCATCTGTCGCCGCGGGGGGTTCTTACCGTCTCGCGCTGGTATTACAGGCAGCGCCCCGGTGAGATGTACAGGCTGACTGCTCTGGCTGTTGAAGCACTTAAGCGCTGCGGCAT
>DATNRD010000648.1:0-4664 GCA_036703665.1 Candidatus Obscuribacterales bacterium | reverse complement strand
TTCTGACAGTCTTAATAGACGCCAAAATACACTGCCACCCACCCTCAGCCGGACCTTTGTCTACTGGCGCAGATGGTCGGCTATATGCGCCGCATGTCCCCCGACTATGCGCTTCTCGGATTTATGTCACAAGCTCCTAGCGATCGGTATGATTCGCTACCGCTTCTGATGCGACTCTGGCAATTATTCCAGATTGCCCCGCCAATGGGCAGTGTGATTGCGGCATCTGAAGCCAAGCACGGCAAGTTATGGCCGACCTTCGTTTTCTCGGGCTCCAAAGCAATCAAGTTCCGTACCAGATGCGCGCCGCCACCCTCGACCAGCGAGTTCGGACCTTAGGAAACCTCGGCAGGAGCGCCCTCCGACAAGGGCGCAGTCTCGTGGATATGTTCCGCACCGAACCTCACGGCAGGCTCAGAACTGGAAAACCCTCGCGTTGTGCGATTGCCGACAGCCTGGCGTCAAGGCACACGAACTCCAGCGTGTGCGGGCTGTGCTCGCTGGCTATGATTGCTGCTGCCAACTGCATGGAGTCAGACGCGCGCAAATTGTGGACGCGCAAAAGGCGCGTGGCAAGCTCTCGCAATGCATCGGACGGCTGAATCTCCTGCCAGCGCCGGCTAAGCTCCCGCAGGCGCTCGAGCGACTCAGCCACGGAGGAGACAGGCAGGTTGCCTTCCCTTTCCACGCGAGCCAGGGCTGCTGCGCACTCAACCACCGTTCCCCACCAGACGATGAGCAATCGGTCCTCGGCACTCCATTTCATTACCTGCGCGGTTGCTGTCTCCTTTCTCAACAGAGGCAGAACCGCAGAACTGTCCCAGAATCTCATCGACCTTCCTCGCGCTCAGCCAACAAGGCAGCGAGGATGTTTGGTTCGCCATCGGCTCCGGGCGGTGGTTTGTCGAGAATAGAACTTTTGGGCTGTGGCTTTCGTGGACCGCGGAGCAGGCCAGCCCTCTCCAATCTGGACAGGCGCCCACTGGGATCAAGCGAGGCATCGCTGTGAGCCGGCTGTAACAGAGCCACCGGGCGGCTTCTATCCATGATCAGGATTGTTTCGCCGTGGCGCACCATGTCCAGGTAGGCGCTCAGCTTGTTTTTTATCTCGGATATATTAGCCGTTTTCATAAGGCTATTATAGCTAATATCCTCCGGCATGACCTCGGAGCCCTGAAGACGCTCGTAAGCGAAATGGCTGATCATGCGGGCATCTCTGGAGCTTAACTATATGATCAAGTACAAAAAGTTTTTGGAAAAGAGCATCTAAAGGTCAGAAACAAAGGCGGGGAGAGCAACCTTTTAGAGTCGCCCTCCCCGCCTTTGTCTCAGCACGCTAGCAGCTCCCCGGCCCGGCAAGCGCGCCGGCCCGGGGAGACTGGCGGCTTCTCAGTCTGCCGCCTCGGCTAGACGTACACCTTGGTGTCCGCCGCCGGCGCTCCCGGAGGAAGCGCGCGCAGCCCCTCGAGCAGGCCCTGCTTGAGGTGCTTGCGGTGGAAGATGACGTCGCCGTTGCGGTACGGGCCGCTGACGATCTTGCCCATCACCCGGGCGGGCAGCAGCTGCCGGATGCCGGCAGCCATGTCGCTGTCCGAGTAGTAGACGGACGGGGCGTAGCCCTCAGCCATGTCGCGCGTGGCCACGAAGATGGTGTGGTCGACGTCGACTTCGGCCGCCAGATCGGGCACGTTGCCGTCGTGCGCGTCGAGCGTCGGCACGAAGAAGATGTCGGGGTCCTCCTGCTTGGTCGGATCGTAGGCGATGAGCGCCGGCTTGGCGCGCCTGGCGTCGGTGTTGTTGAAGCACCAGATGGAGATCGCCCAGCCCGGATACCAGCGCGCGTAGGTGTCGATCATCTTCTGGTTGAGGGCCGGCCGCCGGTCGTCGGGAATCGCCTTCGACTTGAGGGCCTTGCCGATGGCGCGGGCGTCGGCGGCGATGACGATGGTGTAGACGTCGAACTCGACGATGCGCACGCGCGAGTCGAGTCCCTTGCCCAGCGTGCCGCCCCGCCGCACACCACCACGCTTGCGCGGCGTGAGCGCGCTGCGGATGTCCTTGAGGAAGTTCGGGCAGGAGGTGGTGTCGATGATCTCGATGTTGTCCACGTCATCGGGAATGGGCAGGATCATCGCGTTGCCTGAGCCGCTCGCTTGCGGCGTGACCGCCTCTTCGATGCTCCAGTTGCCCGAGCGGCCGTTGGTAGCCGAGCGCCGGCGCGGGCGGGACGGCGCAGCGGCGCTGGCGGTGCCGGCCAGGTTGGCGGCCGTGTTCTGGTAGGCGAGGTAACGCCTACCGCTGGCGTCCTCGAAGGCGCCGACAATCGTGTCCGTGAAGCGTGCCGGGTGCAGGGAAACGCACATAGTTTTGAGTCTCCTGTAGTGAAGTGAAATGGACGAAGGGGCGCCTGAACGCTCAGGCGCTGCCGTTCGCCGGGACCTTTGCCTGGGCCTGCCGTCGCGATTGCTCCAGCCAGCCCGAAACACGCCTGGGCGGGTTGAGCCGACCGAGGCATGAAGATGGTTTGAAAGGCAAGTGGCTCCCCGATCCTGCTCTTGTGGGATCGGGGAGCCCGCCGCAATTGGCGGAAGCCTCGTGGGACTCCTGCCAGACAAATGATCAGCCGCGCGGCTTACGCGGCTTGCGCCGCCGGTGTCCGGGCCGGTGGCGAGCTAACTTGGCATCGTTCATGGGAGTGCCCAGTGCCGGCTGGGCAGAAACAAACGTCAGCCCCAGTGACAAAACTACCCCGCCCGTCAGGGGAGCCGGTGGGGAAAGGGAGAATCAGGACGCTATTCGTGCTGTAGCTGTTTGGTTCGTTCTCAACAAGGAGGAACAAAGTGACCCCACATCTTTGCAAGTTCTGAAAAGGCAGATCATCCTTGTGTTACTGAATATTGCCTGCTTAACGATGAAGGGGGCTTGGAGCCGGAAAGACCGCGATCTTCTTGGCTTCGGGTGTTAAGCGGTCGTTTTTCTGGGGCGGGACGGGGTCGGAATTGGCGCATTCTTAGGTTGAGCCGGTCTAGGGTTTCAGGGCAATTTCAGGATCGATAGCCGTGAGCTAGCGCAGCTAGTAAATGACAGCCGGATGCAGGGTACTGTTGGTATGTCTCAGTGATTCGCCAGCCAGCCGAGTTTATTTCTTTCTTGTGATCATCTTGAACTCGTACTGGTTTGTCGTGCCGCCACCGGCGTCGGTATTTACGACCATGGCTTTCATGAACTCGTCCAGTGGCACGGGCTTGCCCGTCGGATAGTTGTGATCGGCGCCGCCTGCCGTGTTGTGGTAGTACACCATGGCCGGAGGTCCCTTATCGACGCGGGTGATGGTTATCTCGTGCCCGCCTTCCGAGCTGCCCATGCCGAGGAAGTCCTTGTTCCTCACGTAAACGCCGACCTTGATTGGTACCCCGTTTGCGTCGATGACATCGAGGAAGTCCTTCTGCGCTGCGGCCATATCTTCCGGCTTGCTCAAGTCGCGGTTCCCTATGACCGGGGTCAGCTCGTAGTTCTCGCCTGTAAGGCTGGTGGTGAGCTTGGCCAGCTCGCTTGTGTAAACGCCGTCCCAGTCCTGGACCGTCCCGTCGGGAAGGATAATGCGCTCTCCGGTGTCGCCGCTCGGGCGCCACCCGGCCGGCTCTTTGGAGTCACCGCCCACCCTGATCTCAATCGGCACAAGCGGCGCCTCGCCCGGTTTTGCGGAAATGTACGTAGCCGGCTCCTTGGGAGGATCGGCCGCGGCTGCTCGATCTTCCAAAATGCGGTTGGCCGTTGCCGTTTGGAAGATCATGCTGGCCATGGAACGATCCGGATTGCCGTCGTTGTGCGGTCTTAGCGCCCCATCCTTGCCGGTCTTGTTGATCATCGCTGGATCGATCTTCAGCTTTCTCCCGTCCGGGGTGGTAGTCTCGCCGGTGGTGGCAAGGTCGGCGACGTACTTGGCGTAATTCTCCGGGTGGGTCTTGGCCAGCTCGAACTCTGTGCTGGCCAGACCGCATGTGTTCTTGTTGCCCTGGCTGATCGTCTCCGGGTTGGCGATCTGGTGAACCAGATTTTCGATCAGTTCTCTTTTCTGTTCAGGACTCAGGTGGTTGGGCGGGCCGCCGGCATCGTTGGCTATCTGCTCCAGCGATTTGTAGACGGCCTCGCGTTTCTCAGCCGGCAGTCTATCCAGTTTTTCCAGATCTTCGGCAAACTTGGTTTCCCGGATCTTCTCCTCGTTCTCGTAGAGTGCTTTCTTTATCTCCCTGTACTCTTTGCCCGGCTTGGAAAGCGCCTCGTCGTTCTTCCACCTGCGATCCTCGAGGGCGCTGCGCTTATCGTATAGCTTGTCGATTTCAACCTGGACTTTGTTGTAGTCCTTCTTCAGCTGCTCGAGTTCGTTGACCTGGCGCTGGAGTTCTTCTCGCTTGGCGGGGTCAGTAACTTTGCTGTCGATCTCTTCGCGGATTTTGCGGAACGTGTCGGGATTGTCGAGTTCCTTGGCCGCCAGCGTCTTGCCGTCGCCGATCCCTGCTGCTTTCAGGTCTCTGGCTACTTCGGCGTTCTTTTCGCCGATCTTGGCCGCGGGGATCTGCTTTTCTTCCAGCTCCGCGATCTTTGTGTCGATCTTGGCGATTTCCGTATCCAGCGGTTTGTTCTTTGCGTCGACCTCGCGCTTT
>DATNRD010000647.1:0-3141 GCA_036703665.1 Candidatus Obscuribacterales bacterium | reverse complement strand
CAATTCCCTGGCGCCGGAAACCATTTCCCAGTGCCTCAAAAGAGTTACGGCATATTAATGTCACAAGCTCCTAGTGCCGAGCCAGGCGAACTGCTCGACGTCCCCAGGCCAGAGCAAGTGGGCGTCCGGGGCAAGGCGAGGCGTCAATCGTCTTACCGCTGATAAGGCCGCTGAAAAACATCTGACCCGACCATAGTGGTTGACGGCAACGAGTGAACCCCCATCCGGTCCGGTCAAAAAGGCGTGCATGTCCAGGTCGAACTGCGAGCACTCGTCGTCATCCGGAAAGGCGCACTCATCAGAGAGCCAGTTCAGCTCCAATCCTTGCCCGGCAACGGCAGACAGCTCGATGTTGCGTCCAAGATTGTTGATTACCAGCTGCCCGCCAAAGGCTGCCAGGCGCCCAATCCCTGCTGGTTGCGAGTTGCAAACAGAGCTGTCCGGATGCGTCCGGATACGTTCCACCCGCACTTCGCCCGCCAACTTAAGCATCGAATACCGCGGCTCCCCGCTTGCCGTTCCTCACGCCACCGACTGACATCCTCTTCTGAAAGTCAGGTGCCAACATTATCTCCAAAACCTGCTCGACCGGGATCTTGCTCATGCACGAGCTACCGGCAGGCAAGCAGCAAGACCAGGCCGGCTGCGCCGGTCCCGGCAATCGCGTGACGGCGTTGTGCGCCCCTCTTAAGAATCTCTCCTTACATGCCGGGTCGCAGCCCGGGGCGAAGAGCGGAAAACTATGGGGATACGGGCGCACAAATAAGGACAAGCGTGTGTACAGCACGATCGTGGGAACTCCCTGCTGAACTGCCAGATGACTCAGCCCGGTGTCCACGCCAACCACCGCTGCACTGCTGCTCACGGCATCGAGCGCCTCCACCAGCCTGGGAGTCGGTAACCAGGGCAGCCCCGCTTCGACCAGCAGTCCTACCTCCCGCGAGCACTCAGGCTGCCCCAGAAGGGCGCACGAATATCCGAGCAGGCGTAATTCGTTATACAAAGCAATCCAGTTCTCGGTCGGCCAACACTTGTACGGTCCATCCGATCCCGGTATGAAGATTACTTTCTGGAAGAAATCGGGACGCCTGTACCATCTCAGCGGTCTGGGATTCCCGAAGTCAGCCGGAACACGCAGATCCCGGCAGATATGCTCGAGGATATCGTTGATCCGGTAGCCGGGGTAGTCACGTTCAAACTCCGGCGATCCCCACCAGTAGTCACGCTGCAGTGGATGCTCACGCAGGTTGTAGTAGGCATCGCCGGCCACAGGTCCGGCTGCCTCCAGAGCCGATTCGGCAACGGTCCCGGTCAGGTTGGGGATTCTGGCAGCCAGCTCCTCTTGGACCGCTGCCCTGGTCACAAGGACAACCCCACCGTGAGACTCGATCAGCCCCTGTATGGCCGGCAGCGACACAACGAGGTCGCCGAGCCCGAAAGAGATAGGTGCAATGAAAGCTACCATGACAAGCCGGGACCGCCCTAAACCGTCATATTATCCGGCCGCCTGCCCGTCCACGTAGCGGCTGGATCTCCTTCCAAGTCCACTGCCGTTCACATACGGGCATCAACTGCGCCGGCTGTCCCGGGAAGAAGCCGAGAAACCACAGCACGTCACGTGCCTGAGGAACGGCATTGCTTCCAAATCAGGCAGAAAGACCTACTGTCCGACCGGCGCGTAGGCTCCGCGGCCGGCGGTGACCTGCGTCAGCACTGCAGCCATCTTGACGAGCTTATCGGAGATTTCTCTGTCGCTGTCGTTCTGGCTGCTCATCAGGCGATTGAGAACATCGGCATTCTGAAGGGCCGAGACAAGCGAGAACTCGCAGCGTGTCATGCTGTGCCCACCAGCTACGTCGAACCGCTTGATGTGGCGGCGACCGATTGGCTCAGACTTGAGCGCCTTGGTCAGCGAGCCGTCGTCAGGACCAAGGATGACTTCGTGACCGACGGCTATGTGGACATACTTGCCACCAACGAACACCTGGATGGCATTCGCGCTGGTTTCATATAGGTTCCGGACTTTGACCACGTCACCGTCCTTGCAGATAAGGGCAATGGTGCCTGGGGCGATGTTGAAGGTGTATGCACCAGCCCTCACAACCGTACGCTTGGACGCCGCCACTACCGTTTCACCATTGCGAAGCGTCATGACGCCTTGCTGCTCCAGGTTCATCTTGGCGCGGCCGCTGTGCTTCACCACCGCGTGCGCGGTAGCAAGCGTGAACACACCGGAACTAAGACCGCCACTCGCGGACGGAGCGCGGAACCCGATGGGAACGAGGTCAGAAGTCCGAACGCTACCGCTCTGGCTGACCGGTGCGAGCCCCTTGGGCAGGGCTGCCTTGGTTCTGGCACCAGTTCCGGTGCCGAGCGCTCTTACCCTTGAGGCATCGCCGGGCTTACCGGACACCAGAGGCGCGGAGCTATCCATGTTCTGCTTCACGTTGTCGAATTTCTTCTTCATGGTGACGGTGAAGCAACCGGTGTTGCAGATGAGCAACTGCTCACGGTTGGCCATCATCTTGCGGTCGAACCTGCGCTTCTGGATCCGGTTGCCGGCCAGGGCGATGGCGCCGCCAATCGGCTCGCGATCCACCCCATCAACCGGGATCAGCTCCTCATCGGCCAGGCCGGCATCAGCAATGATAAGCTCCTCACCCGGTTCGGCGGAGAGAATCTTCGTTTGTCCATCTCCAGCTGGGACCGCGACATCTGTCTTGGCACCGGACAGGTTGGCGATTCTTACGACGCCGGACGGCTTCTGCTCGACGATGGTGGCACCGTCGGGTGGAACCCTGACGTTCCCGTGGCTTGTTTCGATCACTACTCCCTGCGTGCCGGCCATTGTTACCAGCTTGCCTTCCTTAAGGAGCAGCGTGCGGGTCTTCGACGGTGCAAACGCGGTCCCACCGCTGCCGACTACGACGGTGCCGTCATCACCCTCGAAGGAGAACGGCTGGCAGGAACCCCCGGCAACGAGCCAACCGGCTGACTCGGCGTCGGCACCCTTCATGCCGCGCTCGGGAGCGGTATCGGCAAGTGCTTGAGGCGCGCAGACGACGGGCGGCGGCAGAGGCTGCACCGGATCGATTCTTGTCGTGTCCTTCTTGACCGGTTCCGGCTGTTGCTCCTGTGGAG
>DATNRD010000646.1:0-2995 GCA_036703665.1 Candidatus Obscuribacterales bacterium | reverse complement strand
CTGGGGAAAATCCTGAAGACACCCGGTTCCAGGAACACGATTCGAGCCGCTACGTTATAGCCTTCAGTCACACACGCCGCTGGGGGAAGCGGCAGTCAGATGCTAGGGAAACAGGCCAATCGGTTGCAGGCAAACAGCAGTCGCTGACCGGCACAAAGAGCCTGTCATTCTCTTCATGCCCAGTACAACATGGACTGCACTTCCCGCCTTCCCGCCGCAAGGTCCGTGCGAGCGTTGCCGCACTCAGGCGTGCCACCACCGGTGGCGTCACGCAGTTTCTTCGGTCCGTGACCTCAGCGGCCGGCGGAGACCTGTTGAAGTCGCTGTTGACTGGATTCAGCCGACTTCTTGACGATTTGCAGGCGCTTCTTTACGTCCTTGAGAGTCGCCATGTCGGTGATCTGCCTGCCGAACGGTATGGACAACCCCGTATCCACATACGAGCGCAGCTCGACCAAGACGTTTTCTTCGTCCTGAGGCGTGATCACCCAGGCGCCCTCGAAAGCCTTGAACTTATCTGAACGGACCATGCGATAGTCGATGCGCTGAAACGGCGTGTACGTCTCGACATACACACACGTAGCCTGCCCAATGACAGGCAGGTCGCTGAAGGTCTCCTCGAGCACGCATTGCTTGTCATCCCGCGACAGCTCCTTCACGTCCTGCGGATCGCCGGCACGCAGCCCCCGAATCGCCTCGTAGATGACTTTGGGTTGTGCCTTTACGAGAAGCTGAGCGCTGACGCCGCGCTTTTGCCCGGCGTCGGCCGGCGACGACGCAGCCAGAAGCGTAAGGGCGAAAAGTGCGGCCAGGACAAGTTTCAGTCGTGTAAACATAAAAGACTCCAGCGATGCATCGTGCCGTTCGTTATAGCATCCCTGCTCGCAGCAAAGGATGAAAGGAGGCAAATATATAGGCTGCCACACAGCCTGCCTTCGATGGCAAGAACACCGCGCTTTATGAAACACGGACGCGCGCTATTTGACCTTGGTTCCATTCACCCATCTCGGGGAGTGGGTAAGCAAAAAGATCTGGGTATAGGGATGCTGGCAGGGGTGTCCGATTTAATGTTTGTCGTCGGGCAACAAGCATCGCCCCGTGCAACCGCGTCCTCTCAACTTCACCGTACTATCGGTTATCGCTCATGAGCCACGAAAAGATCATAGGAATCGACCTGGGAACCACCAATTCCTGCGTAGCGGTCATCGAGGGAGGCAAGCCAGTCATCATTGCCAACTCGGAGGGGTACCACACGACGCCTTCGGTCGTCGCCTTCAGCAAGGACGGCGAGCGACTGGTCGGCCATCTGGCCAAGAGACAGGCGATCACCAACCCCGACCGGACAGTGCGCTCCGTCAAGCGCCACATGGGCTCGAAAACGGAGCTTAACATCGATCACCGCACCTTCAGCCCGGAGCAAATCTCGGCTCTCATCCTGCAGAAGCTGCGCAAGCAGGCTCAGGACTACCTGGGGCACAAGGTCAACAAGGCAATCATCACGGTACCGGCTTACTTCGATGACTCCCAGCGTCTGGCCACGCGCGATGCCGGACAGATTGCCGGACTGGACGTCGTGCGCATCATCAACGAGCCGACAGCCTGCGCGCTCAGCTACGGCCTTAACCGACTCAGGCAGGAATCCACGCTCATAATCTTCGACTTCGGCGGCGGCACCTTCGATGTCACCATCCTGCAGCTGGCCGAGCAGGTCTTGCACGTCAAGGCAACGAGCGGCAACAACAGGCTGGGAGGAGATGACTTCGACCAGCGAATCATCGACTGGATCAACGAGGGGTTTCGCAAAGAACACGGCATCGACCTGACGCTCAATGCCGAAGCCATGCAGCGCCTCAAGGAGGCAGCCGAAGCGGCGAAAATCGAGCTGTCCGGGCGCTCTTCGACACACATAGAGCTGCCTTTCCTGGCGTACAGCGACGGCAACCCTCTGCACTTCTCGCAGGCGCTGTCCGTGGAGGAATTCAACAGCCTGACAGCCGACCTGGTTGCCGCCGTGGAGAATCCCATTCTAACGGCTCTGGAAGACGCGAAGCTGGCCGTCGACGACATCGATCAGGTCATCCTCGTGGGCGGCACGACGCGCATTCCTGCCGTTCAACAGTTCATCAGAGGCTTCTTCAATCAGGAGCCGGTCAAATCCGTCAACCCCGACGAGGCTGTAGCACTAGGGGCAGCCATCCAGGGAGGCATACTGACCGGAGAAATTCAGGAAGTTCTCCTGCTCGATGTCGTCCCCATGACGATCGGGCTGGAACTGGGCAATGGCGCGGTCAACAAGCTCTTCAGGCGCAACACGACCATTCCCGTCAGTGCCAACCGCACGTTCACGACCGCTTCCGACGCACAGACTACCCTGAGCGGCCACATTGTTCAGGGAGAGGACGATCGAGCTGCCGCCAACAAGTCGCTGGCCAGGTTCGACATTACAGCCATCCCGCCGGCCCCTGCCGGAACCCATCAGCTGGCAGTCACATTCAGCATCGACGTCGACGGCATTCTGTTCGTGGAAGCAAAAGATGCCGCCAGCGGCGCTCCCAAGCCTGTCGTCCTGCACAGAACGCACGGTCTGACCAGAGAGGCACTGGAGCGCTTGACCCGGGAAGAGGAGTTGCGTGCCGAGCAAGAGCGGCTGGCCGAAGAACGGAGGGCCGCCACCATCATGGCGCAGTCCTGCCTTCAGGATGCGGAAAGGGCCCTGATCAAGTTCAAGAACAGGCTCCAGAGCGGCTATGAGGAAGCAGTAAGAACGGCCGTGCGAAACTTGCGCGATGCCGTGGCAAACGCCGAAACCGACGAGATAAGCGCGCTGACCAAGCGTCTGGAAGCGCTCATCATCCAGTGCACCCGTGCCGCCGCCGCAGCAGCCGCTCCCAGCGACGCGTCGTAGGCTTCTACTGCGCCACGTGAACGGCGGGGGCGCCATCGGCGGCATGCGGGGTCCGGACGGCCGGCACCCGGAACCAGAAGGTGCTGCCCT
>DATNRD010000645.1:0-7076 GCA_036703665.1 Candidatus Obscuribacterales bacterium | reverse complement strand
ATGCGAGCCGGTCCGGTAATCTGCTTTTTCTTCATGCCAAGCAGGTAGAAGGCAAGAATTATGCCGGGAATGATCAAGTATTCAGGTTTGAACATAAGCTCACCCCTGGCGGCCCGAGAGGCCGCAATCTTTACTCCACTATGCTCTCCACCAGGTCGTGGTTATCATGTAAGCCGCATATGATGCCACCAGTAGTACCACGAACTTGAGCCCGGGCGGGCTCAAGACAAAGACAATGCCGCAGATTCCGAGCGCCATCACCAGTGCTCCGGCGGCGATAATCACCATTCGCGTCATGACGGGGTCCGACCAGCACTGTCCTGATTGAACGCTGTCCTTCAACTCCTTGATTGGAATGGTTATGCCGTATGAACCACCGTAGCCCTCTCCCCGGAACCGGTATGCCCACTTGCGCCACATGGCGCCGGGCTGGTTCTCCCTGAACTGCGCGGCCAACTGCTCGACCTCGCTCTCTTCCCAACTTCGCCCAAGGCGGACTGTCAATTCTATGGTTGTGGCCATGAAGACGACGAAGCCAATGGCGCAAATTGTCCCGACAATCGCCATGCACGTTCCCTTGTGGAGTGCCATCCAATCATGGAGCCAGTGCAGGGGCGGAATCAACTCGCCGATGATGATAGCCGCGAATATCAGTGCCAGGTTGCGGATTGTGCTGAAAATGGCGTTGAGATCCATGACGTTGAGTTAGGATGAGACAACATTCGTGCTTCGCCGGCTGTCGGCGAGCCTTGTAGTTGCCGTTAGTGGTGGAGCTCCCCCAGGGCTGCGGTGCTGGCTCGCTGCACGCGAAGTACCTCACTCCAGTCTAGCACCAATGCCGTTCACTTTACGGCAGATTTGATTGGGCACCCTGGGAGCGCCGGCGTCTGGCCGGCTTCGGAGCGGGCAGGATGCCCGCGCCCCCAGGTTAAGTGAACGGCACTGAGTCTGGCAGGAAAAGATCGCTGCCGGGAACGCTGTGACAGTGCCACTGCAGGTGATGGCATCACCGGGTTTACCGGAAGGAAAAAGATCTGTATGATGGGACTTTGTTGTGCGGTGTCAGAGAATGTCGAAGGCATCGACATCGATTGCCATGTTGAGCCCCGGTGCGGGGCGTTTGCAGCGCAGAAAGCCTGCCAGCAGGTGGTGGCCCCTCTGGCCGGCGAGATTCTTCACCAGCAGGTGATAGCGATACTTGCCGCGCAAGCGCTCAATGAGGCACGGCGCCGGCCCGAGGATTTTCAACGCTGCCGGTTCCACCTCGTCTTCCAGGAAACGCGTGAGCTCTTCCGCCAGCTCCTCGCACTCCGCCTGCACAGGCAACTGGTGCCCGCCGGAGATGATTATTCGGAAGATCTGGCTGAACGGCGGGTAACTCAACTCGCGCCTGGCGGCAAGCTCTTGCTGCACGAAATGCTGGTAGTCATGCCGGCCTGCCCAGGCGAGCACCGGCATCTCCGTGTTGTAAGTCTGCCAAATGACTGTCCCCGGGCTCAGTCCTCTACCGGCTCGCCCCGAAACCTGTGTGAGCAGCTGGAAGCCGCGTTCAAGCGAGCGGTAATCAGGCAGGTTGAAGGCGGCATCGGCGGCCAGCACCCCGACTACGGTCACCCTGGGGATGTCCAGGCCTTTGGCGACCATCTGCGTGCCGATGAGAATGTCCGACTGACCCTGGGAGAACTTCCGGAATACCTCTTCATAAGCTCCCCGGCGGGCGGCCACGTCGGCATCGAGCCTGAGGAGCCTGGCCTCGGGGAAGAGGCGCTGCAGCTCCTGCTCCACCTTCTGGGTGCCCAGCCCGTATTCTTTGAGAAACGGCTGCAGGCAGCTCGGGCAAGTCGGGCTGGCCGGGCTCCGGTGGTCGCAGTGGTGGCAGGCCAGGTAGGCTGAGTGCTCGGAGCCGGCATGCGGCTGGTGGAATACCATTGAGACGCTGCAGCTTTTGCATTTGACCACGTAGCCACATGCCCGGCAGAAGACGTGATTGGCGTAGCCGCGCCGGTTGATTAACAGGATGGCTTGTTCCTTGCGCGACAGGCAGTCGGCCAGCGAGCGGCTAAGCAGGTTTGAGAAAATGGTGCGATTTCCGGAAGCGAACTCTTTGCGCATGTCGACAACCCGAACTTCGGGAAGCTTTTGTTGGAACACACGCGTAGGCAGCTCGAGCAGCCGGCCGGATGAGCAGGCAAGGTGATAGGAGCAGACATCCGGCGTGGCGCTGCCCAGGAGCACCAGAGCGTTCCATCGCCTGGCCTTCTCGAGCGCCAGCACGCGAGCATGGTAGCGCGGACTGGGATTACTCTGCTTATAGCTGGCATCGTGCTCTTCGTCCAGGATGATTAGACCGACTTGGGGCATATGGGCGAATATCGACGAGCGCGCCCCGAGCAAGACTTTGACGTCGCCGGCTCGCAGGCGTCTCCAGGTGTCGTAGCGTTCGCCTGCCGAAAGGGCGCTGTGCCAGACGGCTACGCTGGCACCGAAACGGCACTTGAGTCGCTGGGCGAGCTGCGGTGTCAGACTGATTTCTGGCACGAGCAACTGGGCTGTGCGCCCGGAGAGCAGCGCGTTTTCTATCAAGCGCAAGTAGACTTCGGTCTTGCCGGAGCCGGTCACCCCGTAGAGCAGCCAGGGTGTGACCCGGTCTGGGCTGACCTCGGAGGCCAGCATCCGACGAAGCTCCCCGGTCAGGACCGAAAGCGCCTCCTGCTGGGCTGCGGTAAGCTCGAGGGCAGTGCCGTTGCCGTCATCGGCCGGCACCCGTTCCAGCGGGTCGCGGAGAACTTCCTCTTGCGTGAGTGCCAGGATGCCCTGCGCGCACATGCGCTTGATAGTGGCATGCGTGGTGCCGACGGAATCGATTAGCATGCTCATGGGGAGTTGACCGCCATGGCGGCGCAGGGTACCGATGATGGCCTCATGACGGGGCGTTTGGCCCGGTTGTCCCGTCCAGGACACGGCGGTGATTGTCTTGGGAGCTACCCGTCCGCCCGATTCCGTTCGCAACCTGACCAGTCCGGTTTCGCGCAGCAGCGTAAGGCAGCGGTAGAACTGCGGCTGGCTAAGCCCGGTTCGCTGGCGCAGGGCACGCAGGGAGGCGGCGTACCTGGGCGAGCCGCGCAGGACGGCGAGGATGCGCCGGCAGCCGTCTTCGCGCATCTCCAGATGCCTGGTGGATTCAGGCTCGATGACCTCTGCCGAGGAAAGCTCGGCCATGCGCTTGAGGCGCGGCGTGAAGTCTGCCGGCACAGCCGCCGCGATAACCGAGGAAAGGCTGGCTACACAGTAGTCGGCGACCCAGTACAGGAAGTCGACATACTGGCTGTCGAAGAGCGGCTCCGTGTCAAGAACGTCAGCCACCTCACGCGCGGATATGTCCGGCGGCGCAGTATCTTTCATCGACACCACATAACCGCCGACCAGCTCCTGGCGCCCGAACGGCACGAGCACCTGTGCTCCTACGAAGATCTGGCGGTTGAGGTGCTCCGGCACGCGGTAGGTAAAGAGCCTATCGCCGAGCTCGCGGGCCTGAATATCGACAAGAACTTCTGCGAACACGCTTGGGTTGGCCGCCGATTGGATAAGGCGCGTTGGACGCGGGCTCACGCCGCCCGGTAGGAACGGGACCATAAGCATAAACCTCCAGGGCCTCTGTGTGCGATCGGCTGACGTAGAGTTAAACGGATTGGCCCGGCAAAAAGTTCAATCGCGCTTGCCGGAGTTACGGTGCCTGCCTTAACGGATCGATAGTGGGGATAAGGCAGGGGCCTTGGACCAAATCGTGGCGCCAATCTGGTCCACAACCGGCCGGAATCGTCACATGGCAGGCATGGAATCGGACGAAGCCGGCACATGTGACGAATTAATCCCGAAATTCAGGTTCTCAATGGGACCCACTCGTCACATGGGAGCATCAGGTTGGATGAAACCGTAACACGGGGCGCGCGTGTCCCGTCAAATGCGCTTCTCGACTTGGACAGCCTGCGCATCCTTGATTCAACGATGCGGCCACGGACGAGCTCACGCGCCTATGATGTATTTCTTCCAGTGATATTCGCCGGTGGCGGCGTGCTTGGAGATTTCGAAGTAGACGTGGCTGAGCGGGCGCCGGGGATGGGTGGCAAGCGCCATGCCCGCCTCCCTGGGCGTGCGGTCGCCTTTCTTCACGTTGCAGCGCAGGCAGGCGGCAACCACGTTCTCCCAGCTGTCGACGCCGCCGCGAGAGCGCGGAACTATATGGTCGATGGTCAGGTCGTGCCGCCGGTCTCCGCAATACTGGCAAGTGTAATTATCCCGGTGCAGGACATTGCGCCGGGATAACGTGATTTCCTTATACGGGATCTTTACGTACGACCGTAGTCGTATCACCGTAGGCAATGGGAAGTCAGCATAGACGAGCCGGCCATTGTGCTCTACCTGCTCGGCCTTGCCCTTGAGAATAAGGACAACCGCGCGACGCCAGCTGCAAATGTTCAAAGGCTCGTATGATGCGTTTAAGACCAGTACCTTGCCCAATGCGCAACCCCTTTTATTGCAGCTGACGAGACTGAGACACGCTGACTCAGGCTGATTGTCTTGTGCTGCTCGATTCCTCCTGTGTCTTCAGACCTGCCTGACTCGCACCATTAAGCAAACCTTTAGGTTGTAATATTATAACGATTAAACGAGTGATTTGTCCACAAACCGCCTTCCTGTCTGGGCTTGTGCTAAAATTGGCAAACTGTCCGCCAGGACAACGCTGTTTTTTTGCCCGTCAAAACACCGATTGAGCTGGGCTGAAACGCGCAGAGTATAGCTTTTGAATCGGCCGGACCCGCTGGGCCAGCAGCTTCGCTGCAAGCGCAGGGCCAAACCGACCGAGTTTGGAAAAGGAGAGAGAAAAACCTTGCCAGTAGCATCAATGAGACAGCTCTTGGAGGCTGGTGTTCACTTCGGTCATCAGACCCGCCGTTGGAACCCCAAGATGAAGCCGTATATCTATGGTGAGCGCAACGGCATATACATCATCGACCTCGAGCAGACGACCCGCGCCCTCGATCGCGCCTGTGACTTCATCCGCCAGGCCGCATCGGAAAAGAAAAACATTGTTTTTGTCGGCACGAAAAAGCAGGCAGCCGAAATAGTCGAAGAGGAAGCGAAGCGCTGCGGCTGCTTCTATGTCAATCGCCGCTGGCTGGGCGGAATGCTCACCAATTTCGAAACTATCCGCTTGCGGATCAACCGCCTTAAAGAGCTGGAAGAGATGCGTGACAGCGGCGAATTCTATCGCCGGCCTAAAAAAGAGCTGGCCGTGCTCAATCGCGAGCTGACCAAGCTGGAGAAGTCTCTGGGCGGCATAAAGAACATGCGCGGCAAGCCGGACATACTTTTCATCATTGACCAGAAGCGGGAGATCAACGCCGTAAACGAAGCCAAGAAAGTGGGCGTGGTGACGGTCGGCATAGTCGACACCAACTGCGACCCGGACGGGATCGATTACGTCATTCCGGGCAACGACGACGCCATCAGGGCAATCAAGTTGATCACCTCGAAGATTGCCGACGCCATCCTCGAGGGCAAGCAGGGACAACCCTACCAGACGGTGGAGGAGGAGAAGGCTGCCGAGCCGGCTCCGGAGCCGGTCGCCAGCCTGGTCGGTGGGCAGTCTCTGCCTGACATCGACGAAGGCCTGCTCGAGGCGGTAGAGGAAGACTGAGCGCCGGGCTCATTTTGTCGTTCAACGGTCAACAGGAGAGTACGTCAATGGTTGAGATTTCCGCTTCCATGGTCAAAGAGCTAAGAGAGCGCTCGGGCGCCGCCATGATGGATTGCAAGAAGGCTCTGGTGGAAGCCGAGGGCGATTTCGAGAAAGCCTTCGAATGGTTGCGCCAGAAAGGCGTGGCAGTTGCCAGTAAGAAAGCGGCACGGGCTGCCTCCGAGGGACTGGTCGTCGGTCAGGTATCGGCCGACGGGAAGACAGGCGTGATCGTGGAAGTGAACTGCGAAACCGACTTCGTTGCCCGCAACGAGGAGTTTGTCGCCCTGGCCAGGGAGATTGCCGAAGCCGCGCTCAAGCACAAGCCCGCTGACGCCGAGGCACTGCTCAACCTGTCCTGGGACGGCAGGACCCTGCGCGACTACGTGACGGAAAAGGTGGCCAAAACAGGCGAGAACATAGTGGTTCGCCGGCTGACCGTATTCGAGCTGGGCGCCCCGGCTGGATCGGTGGGGCTCTATGTGCATGCCCTCGGCGGCAAGATGGGTGCCCTGCTGGAGCTCCACAGCGACAAGCCTGTGGCAGTTGACCAGATGGGGGCTCTAGCCAGAGAGCTGGCCATGCATGTGGTTTCCTCCAAGCCGCAGTTCGTCAGGCGCGAGGATGTGCCCGCTGACGTGATAGAAAACGAACGGCGCATCGAATCCGGCAAGGCTGACCTGGCAGACAAGAAAGCCGAGATCAGGGACAAGATTATCCAGGGCCGCGTGGACAAGATCATTGCCGAGCGCTGCCTCACCGAACAGCCCTTTGTCAAGGATCCGAGCCTGACAGTTCAGCAGTATCTCAAGAAGAAAGGCGGAGAGCTGGGTGCCGACATCAGGGCGGCGCGGTTTGCGCTTTTCATCCTGGGCGAGAGCGCGGCCGATTCGCCCCAGCAGAAGAACGGGTTTGAGAATTAGGCGGTACTGCGGTTGGCTACCAAGCTGGAGCGAGGCAAGGGCGGCAGTGCGAAGGTGCCGAGCGTGGGAGGCACCGGAGCATAGGAGCATTGCGGAGTCGCCTGGGCGACGGAGCCATGCGGCGCAGCCGCGGGTCGCCGCCGAGCGTCTTGACGCGCGGAGGAGGAGGGCAAAGCTGGGGAGCTTTGCGCGACGACGGAGAAGCGCTTATAGTAAGATCCTCTGGGCAGTCCCTGTCCCGGCTCACGGCATCTTCATTATTAACGTATGGCAGATCCGAAATACCGCAGAATACTCCTCAAGTTGAGCGGAGAAGCTCTCATGGGGTCCCAGAGCTTCGGCATCGACCCGGACGTAATCAACCGCATCGCCGACGAAATTGTCTCGGCCTGCCGCCTGGGTATTCAAGTGGCGGT
>DATNRD010000644.1:0-15349 GCA_036703665.1 Candidatus Obscuribacterales bacterium | reverse complement strand
ACCCTTGACAGGGGACGAGCCTATTTCCGCTCAGGGGCAGTGTTAGAGTGCGTGGCGGGCGACGACGGGTTGTCCGTGCGCGGCAAGGTCTCGGGCAGTCGCAGCCGTCCGTACAGGGTTGTCGTGAACTTCGGTCCTGGTGGCGCCATCGACTGCGAATGCACCTGTCCCGTAGGCTGGAACTGCAAGCATGGCGCTGCTCTGACGCTGACCTATCTGAGTGATCGTTCCACCACTGCAGAGGCGCATACAACAATTTCACCAGCAATCAAGAGCTTGTCCATTTGTCCTGCCGACTCGCAGGTCAACCGGGACATCGTTTACGGTATCGATTTGCTGGCGCGCCTGTGTTCCAGCACCCACAGCGACGCCGGGGCATTGCCCACCGCCGGCGGAACCAGTGCCAGGCAGCTGGTCATCTATGTATTGAGTCCCACCTGGCAGCACGAACTCTGCTGCGAGGTATACACGATCAATGTTCTCAGCAGTGGCTCTGTGGGAATGCCGATGCGCAGCGATGCGTATTCCATTGCCAGAGCCGGCACTGCCTGCGCAGAAGATCTAGCCGTATGCAGGTTGTGGGCCAATAACAGCTTGGACACGGCATATCTTTCCGATTTGCCAAAAGATCAGGAAATCCGCGAGATGCTCATAAGGAGGATGGTGGCAAGCGGAAGGTGCTATTGGAACGAGCCGAGCAATCCGCCACTGACAATGGGCGATCCGCTTGCAGGCCACCTGCAGTGGCTGCCAGATGAAGCCGGCAACCTGTGCCTGCGCATCGCTCCCGATCTCGCCGAGCTAGCGCAGTCCGGCATGGAAAGCGCCGCTGGGGAGAGAGCCGGAACGGGCGGTGCCAGCATGGAAAGCGCCGGTGGGTTTTACATCGATACCTCCAGATGGGTCATCGGTCCCCTGCGTGACAAGTATCCAGCCGAACTGAAAGAGCACCTGGCGCTCCTGCCCGCCGTCCAGCCGGACCAGGCATTGGCAGTGAGCCTGCTGATGCAAGAACGGAGTCTCGCCGGTGTTGTCCCGTTCCCCTCTCAAGCAACAAAGATCGACGTAGAGCTGGTGAAGGCCAAGCCTTCGTTGTGGTTGGAAGCCAGACGGCAGGTTAACGGTGAACCGCTTGCAATTGCAATTTTCGCGCTCAGCTACGACGACCACCTGCAGCTGGAGACGCCTGAGGCTGTTGAGGACGAAACCACAGGCGAGCAGCGCGCCATCGTCCGACGCAAGGACATCTCTTTTGAAAAGGAGTGCATCTCGCGCCTGCGCACGCTCGGATTTCGGGAAGTCGCCAGCCATCGACTAGCTATTGCCGGACGGGGGGCGCCTTGTTATGAGATGAGCAGCATAGCCAACTGGGCGGCATTCCTGGAGCAGGACGTCGAGAACTTGCGCTCGGAAGGTTGGGATATAAGAATCAGCCCCTCCTTTTCCTATCGAGTTGTCGAGCCCGATGATGATTGGGACATCGATATCGAGGAGGGGGCGGGGTGGTGGTTCAGTCTGGAGCTGGGCATCATGGTCGAAGGCGAGCGGGTGTCGCTCCTGCCTCTCATTGCCGAGGCGCTGCGCAATCTCAATCCCGGCAATCCGCTGGCGTCTCTCGATGCGTTGACCATCCGGGGTAAGTTCTTCTTACCTCTGTCCGACGGCAGGCTTGTCTCCTTGCCGCTTGAGAGGGTACTTCCGCTCATCGAGGTATTGATCGAGTTGTTTGACAAGGACTCTGTGGACGAGAAAGGCCGCGTTCCACTATTGGCGCCGCTTCTTGTCGCGCTGATGGAACGCCTTGCGGCAGCCCGGGGGAACTGGGCTTCATCTGCGAAGCTCGGTGTGCTGCGACAGGGCCTGGCAAAGGTTGGCGAAAGGAAGATCGAAGCCGATCTGCGTGATTTCAAGGCATCGCTGCGCGAATATCAGGTCCACGGGTTGGCCTGGTTGCAGTTCTTACGAGAGGCAGGTCTGGGCGGCATTCTGGCTGATGATATGGGTCTGGGCAAGACGGTGCAGACGCTCGCTCACGTTTGGGCGGAGAAATCGGCAGGACGCCTGACTGCTCCGTATCTGGTCGTTTGTCCGACCAGCGTCCTTCCCAACTGGGCAGCCGAAGCCGCGCGCTTCTGTCCGAGGCTCACGGTGCTTTGCCACCATGGGAAGGAACGCTCGAGAAACGGGGCTTCGCTCAAGGAGCACGACTTGGTTGTGACGAGCTACGCGGTGCTTTTGCGGGATGCGCGCCACTTCATCAAGCAGCGGTGGCACGGCATCATTCTTGACGAGGCGCAGTCCATCAAGAATCCTGTCACGGCAATCGCCAAAACAGTGCGTGCTCTGACGGCCAGCCACCGTGTCTGCCTTACGGGGACGCCAATCCAGAATCATCTCGGTGACCTGTGGTCGCAGTTCGAGTTCCTCATGCCGGGGCTGCTGGGCGACACGGTTACCTTCAAGAGGCTGTTCCGCGATCCAATCGAGAAGGTTGGCGACCAGCTTCGCGCCAGGGCATTGTCGACGCGGGTCAAACCGTTCGTCTTGAGGCGAACCAAGGAAGAAGTTGCTGCGGAGCTGCCGGAGAAAACCATCATAGTCAAATCCGTGGAGCTGGAGGGTGCTCAGCGAGACCTCTATGAAACGGTCAGGCTCGCCATGCACGAGAAGGTGCTCGAGGAAATCGCATCCAAAGGATTGGCTCGCAGCCAGATTGTTATCCTTGAGGCGATGCTTCGATTGCGCCAGGCGTGCTGCGATCCGGCGCTGGTCAAGCTCGAGGCGGCGAGGAATGTAACCGAGAGTGCCAAGCGCGCGGCTCTGATCGACATGCTGGCTGAGTTGATCGAGTCCGGCCGGCGAGTGCTGTTGTTCTCGCAGTTCACCAGCATGCTGGATCTGATCAAGAGCGACCTCGGCACGCTTGGTCTCAAGTATGTGGAGCTTACTGGCAGCACGGTCGATCGCGAGGAGCCGGTGAGCCGGTTCCAGCGTGGCGATGTTCCATTGTTTCTGCTGAGCCTGAAGGCCGGCGGAACAGGCCTCAACCTGACAGCTGCCGACACCGTGATTCATTACGATCCCTGGTGGAACCCATACGTCGAGGACCAGGCAACAGACAGGGCGCACCGGATAGGGCAGGACAAGCCCGTTTTTGTATACAAACTCATCGCCAGGGGCACAATTGAGGAGCGCATGCTGGAATTGCAGCGGAAGAAGCGGCATGTGGCCGAAGCCATACTTTCGCATGCAGGGAAGAAGGGACTGCAACTTACCGAGCAAGAGCTCAATCTTTTGTTCCAGCCGATCAGCACGCTGGCGGTGGAGGGTGCGCCATCATAGATAGACCGAGGGTGGCTGTTATGGAAGGCAAGTGCCAGATCCTTTACTCGAACCGGCTGGTGCTAAAGGCATCCTTAATGGCTGACGGGGCTCGCCGTTAGAGACGGACAGGAACTCCCTGAGGGTGACGCTTCAATAGAGTCCGGGAATCAGGCGCCAGCGAGTTTGGGATCGATAGGCATCATATTCGGCACCGAACTGTGATTGCAACAGCGCTTCCTCTGCGCGAATGCGCCCCAGGAGTGGTGGCAGTAACAGTGCTGTAAGCAGCACGCCCAGACCGGAACGGAAGGTGAGCGCCCAGCCCAGTGAATTGATCAGCAGACCCAGATAGCTGGGATGACGGATGATGCCGTAGATGCCGTCCGTAACAAGCGTATGGCCGGGCTGGATTGCCACCAACCCGCTGAAGCGACGACCGAGCACAAAGACCGGCCAGATGCGTAGTGCGCCACCGACGTTGAAGAGAGCTACGCCAAGCCAGCGAACAGTTTCCCCGTCGATCGTCCAAAAGTTCTTTTGGTCTGTAAAGGCAGGCAGGAAAGCGGCCAGCAGCCCGATCACAGCGAAGACCGGCAGCACCCAGCGATTTGACCGATCCTCACGAATGCCTGGACTGAGGTTGCCAGGACTGAACATCGCTACCACCGACATAAGAATAGTGGAAACAGCAAGGGCAATCAGTGCCGGCTCAGAGAAGAAAGCAGCGAAGCCTCCCGAACCGAGCACGGCAAGCCCGAGATAAGCGGGAACTGCAATCGCCGTGATGAGCGCTAATTTCGCTTTGGCTTCCATTGCGTGATCGGCGTCAGGTCTCCCTGCATTCAGCCTATCGCGTTATGCTGTGTTCCGACTGCATATATGCTGCAGCGACATCGGCTAACATCCCGGGTATATAAACTATGGGATCCTTGCATATACTTTTGTATGTATGCCGGCGCAGTGGTTGCGTGGCGGTTGGTGTCCCGTAATTTGTAGCTGACGCGGTGAGGTGTACGGTTATGTCGTTGAGGCTGGAGAGAATTATCCTCATGAGCGAGGAGATAAACCGCGGGCGCTTTCCGAGCGTTCAGGATCTCTGCCATAAATTCGAGATCCAGGAGCGCACGTTTTATGAAGACCTCAGGTTCATTCGCGAGTTTCTCGGCTTGGAGATTAAGCACAGCAAGGCCAAGGGCGGCTACTACAACGCCGATCCAAGCAAGAAACTGCCCGAGTTCAATTTGAGTCAGGGAGAGGTTTTTGCGCTCACTCTCGGCAAGGAAATGCTGTCGCAGTATGTGGGTACTTCCTTCGAACCGATTCTGACATCGGCGATTGAGAAGATCGTGAAGCGCCTTCCCGATCGCGTTAAGGTCGACGCCGACGACATCAAGTGCCTTGTCAAATTCGACCCTGGTGCTGTAATTCCGGTGGAGCGAAAGCTGTTTCTCGATTTGAACAGAGCCTGCGAAAAGCACCGACCTGTGGCGATTCGCTATTTTGCCGCCAGCAAAGGCGAAACGACAGACCGGGTGGTGGAGCCGCTCAGACTGCTGGAGAACCGGGCGACCTGGTACCTGGTTGCGTACTGTCGGCTGCGGCAGGACCTCAGATATTTTGCGCTGCACCGCATAGAGAAATACGACGTCATCGAGGACGAGGTCTTTGGTCCCAGGGACGACCTGAATATCGACGAGTGGATTGACAGGGCGTTCCAGCTAGAGCACACGGGGCAGGAGCATACGGTGAAAATCCGGTTCCAACCCAAAGCGGCACGATACATCCGGGAGCGGAAGTGGCACCAGAGCCAGAAATTGACCGAGCACGAGGATGGAGCGTGCACTCTCGAGTTTGTAACTCAGAGCCTGGATGAGACGAAGCGCTGGGTGTTGACATACGGTTGCGATGCCATGGTGCTGGAACCGCCCGAGCTGCAGAGCCTGATCGCCGAAGAGCACAGAAAGGCTGCCGAGCAATATGCTCGCACCGGTGCGGGGGTCCGCTAGGTACAGGGGTGCTTTGAGAAGGCACCGGTCTTGCGGACTCGTCTGTTGAAGTGGGCGTGATCGCGTCGCAAGGTAAGGTCTCGGCCAGCACGGGTGCTGGAGCCCCGAAACTGTCATCCTCTTACGATGGAGTGTGGTGCCTTTTGCGGAAAGCCATGGCAGCCCAGAACGATTTGTCATTCTGAGGAGCGAAGCGACGAAGAATCCCAGGTAGAGTGACGGGCTGCGTTATGAAGCTGGGATTCTTCGCTGCGCTCAGAATGACATTTGGAGGCTGCGCTCAGAATGACAAGGGAAGGCTGCGCTCAGAATGACAAGTCGAGGCTGCGCTCGGAATGACAAGGGAAGGCTGCGCTTCCATGACACCGGTCAAGCCAAGGGATTTGTCATTCTGAGGAGCGAAGCGAAGCGAGAGCGGTCCTGAGGGAGCCCTTCGCATGCTCCAGTGCTCGCCGCTTCGCAGAAGCAGCATCCGCTCAGGGCGGGCCCTTCGCATGCTCCAGTGCTCGCCGCTTCGCAGAAGCAGCATCCGCTCAGGGCGGGCTGCGCCACCGAAGGAACTATCTTGCCTTCAAGACACGAGACCCTTCGCGCGGAGTTTACCCTGAGCGGCAGCGAAGGACCGCAGGATGACAGTTTCGAGGCGCGTGACCTGTCTTGACCGAAACCTTACTTCGCAACTGCGCGTGCAGGTCCTCTCTGGGGTGATTGTGCGCATCGTCGACCACTGCACGTTTATTGCAGAGCGGCGCAATATGATGCTGGCATACGTGTCCGGTTTCTCCTGGTTTGTAGCTGGCAGGGCGATCAAGAGAGGTGTCCATGAGGTCTCGACTGGATCGATTGCTCAGAATGGCTGAGGAAATTCGGCGCGGAACATTCCCAAATGTCGACACATTCTGCAAGATGTTCGAGGTGAAGCCCCGAACCGTGTACGGCGACCTGAGAGAACTCAAGGAGAGGGCAGGCCTTGTCGTAGAATTCGACAGGCTCCAAAAGGGCTACTACACGACCGACGCGAATTCGCGGCTGCCGGTGTTCGATCTTGCCGAGGCGGAGCTTCTCGCTCTGGTACTTGCGGCAGAAATGCTGGCCGACTGTGCCGGAGGCCCGTTCGAGCAAGTTGCAAGAAGCGCCCTGGCCAAGATTCTCGCTCGCGTTGCCGGTCGCGTTAGAGAGAACGTCGAGCGGTTAAGGGGGGTGATACGGCACAGACGGACGCAATCCCCGTCGTTGAGCTGGTCAGCCTTTCTCAATCTGGCCTCCGCGTGCGCAAATGCGAACGTAACCGAGCTCGTTGCCTGTGACAAGCAAGGGGTCGAACGCTGCATAAGTGTTCAGCCGTATTCGTTCGTGTGGTATGGCAGTGAATTGCTGCTTCTCTTCCGGTGTGGAGAAAACCAGCAGTTCTACTACGTGCCGCACGCGCGCATACGTTCGTGCAAGGTGAACCGGCTGAGATTCAAGAAAGTCCAGGGGGAGGATGCACCGGCAGCCTCACCCTCAATCTGGTGAAAGGTCTCGCACCAGTCCAACCAGCCGTCAGCTTTCCGGCTGTTCGGCCGGCTGTCCCTGGCGGGAGAGCTCCAGTCGTTCATAAAAGGACCGGAAGGACTCGGTCTTCTTGAGCGGCCGGCCGTGGCGTGCCCTCTGCTCGCGCGCGGCAATCGACCGAACGGCCGCCCCGATCGTGGGAAAGATGTTCTCGACCCCCAGGCGCGCCGCGATGAGGGTGGTTGCGCGCAGCTTGCGCATGTAAGGCTTGGGGCGGGCAACCATGAGCTAGACGCCCCGGGCCTTCAGCTCCTCGTGAATTTCCTCCAGTGCCTGCAGGCCGGTGATGGAAGATGCTTGCCTTGAGGGGAAATTTAACTGCCGGCCTGCGACGGTGGCTGGTTGATGTCATTGGTGCGCTTGCAGTGTCGTTTACAGCCAAGGCTGTCAAACGGCTCGCCTCAGGCGAGACAGTGGAAGGGTGATGGCGAGGCCGCCGGCGTTGGAAAACCCAGAAAACCCAAAGCGTGCTTTGGCGCGAGCTACGTTCCTGGGCAAGGCTGCCAGTGCGCGTGAACATGCTCAAAGCGCAGAGTGTGTTCAGTTTTCTTCGCCAGTCAAGCAGGGCTATGGAGTTGTGCTGAGGACATGGCCACCTGTTGACAGACACCCCAGGCATAGTGCCAGTCTACCCGCTCTTGCTCCATGCGAACGTTGGGGCCCCAGCGTTGCTGTTTGAGTCCGTCATACACCGCGTGTTCTTCCGGCGTAAGACAGGACAGGCGTTCCGCCGGGTGCTGCCTTGGTTCATCGCCCCACAGCCCTGCATGACGATGCAGTGTGTGTTCGTCCATCATGAGTGAGCGGACGTGAGGGACATGCATGCGCAGCCCATTCAGGATGGCAAAGCCATGCGTGTCAATATCGCCCCAGTAATAACACTGTGCAGACACTAGCCAGGCAAAGCGATGAACGGCCTGTATGCCGTATCCCTTGGCCATGAGAACGACCGAGCCGGGCAGGTCACCGAAAGACAGCCCCGTTTGCAGGTTCTCCACGATGAACACGATAGCGATATTGAGCCGCAGTGAGGCTAGCTGCTCGATTGGAGATGCGATGTCGCCCAGCCCTGCAAATGCCTGGCGCAGCGCCGGATCGAGCAAGCGCATGCGCAGCCGCTCTGGCGGGGTCAACAAGCCGCAGAGGCTCTCAACATTCGGGTAGGCACCGGTGTCACCGCGCAGCGCCGAAACTAGTATTGCGATGGCGCCACTGTGCCTTTCAAACCACTTGCTGTCCAGCCCCGGGATGGGCAGCTGACGTGGGTACAGGTGGGACTGAGGGTTGTTTTCTACCCACGAAATCAAGGCCTCGAGCCGGTCGACATCCGCGTCGGCGTATCCTTCCAGTACATCGCTGAGGGCGACCATCTTATTGCCAAGCGCGGGCCAGCGTTCCGTAAAGCGACACAAGCGGTTCTTCGCGCGCTGCCAGGTCGCATCCTGTCCTATGCAACGAGCAATCTGGTCCGGATTTGCAAAGGCGATGCGCTCGGGGAGGCGCTGGGTTCCGAGGATTCGCCACTGCCTTTCGCGCCAGCTCACCTCTGCCGACCCCTTCCATTCCTTCCAGGCGCCTATCCAATTTCTCAGCGTCTCGAGCTGCTGCCGGGCTTGCTCTTCGCTTGGAGGGCGCAAATTGATCGAGATGGGCCAATCGTCACCACCGGCCAGCCACAACCGCTTGCGTCTCTTGTACAGCTCTGCCAGCTGTTTCCTGACGGCATCAGGAAACAGCCACTGAGATTTCTGCGTTGACGGCATGCGGTAGCTCCAGGCGTTGCTGTTCCGGGATGTATTTGATGGGGAGCACTGCCGATTTGCGGCGGTCGGAGATTTCGACGAAGCACGCCCCTCCGATGAACGGTTCCAGCGTCCGCACGGACTTCAATGGGGTGGCGACGATCATTTGGAATCCGAAGCGAACGAAAATATTCATCGCCAGCTCGGTGAATTCGTTGTCAGCCTTGTCGAAAGCTTCGTCCAGAACTACCGCCGCATATTGTGGAACGCCGTCTTCGTTGCGGCTCAACTGATAGTGCAAAGCCGCAGCCAGACATGTTGTGGCGAGCTTCTGGCGTTGACCTCCTGACTTGCCGGCGCCGCTGCGGTAAATTTCCACTTGCATGCCGCGCGAATCGAGCTCGTGAGCCACGAACTCCACATGCTGGCGAACGTCGAGCACGGCATCGCGCCACCGGCGATCGTCCGGCTCTTTACTCGCCAGCCTGCTCACGATACGCCGCATCACATTGAAGCGCTCCTCGGCACGCTCGCGATCATCATCGAGCGAGTAGCTGAGTGCCTCGGTTATGTCCTGCTTGAAGTCACGCACCTCTGCGAGCTGCCGGTCGATGGTCTGGATATACAGGTAGGTACCGGGGTTGAAGGGAGCACCCTTCAAGCTGTCGTTGACCATTTCCATGCGGTCATGAATAGCCTTACGCGCCTGAGAAAGATGAGTGCTCAGCGCCGCAAGATTTTGATGGCTTTGCGTTTGCAGCAGCTCGAAGAAACGTTGTTCGAACCTGGGTAATCCATCGGTTTCCAGCCGGGAAAGCAGCGCGAAAAAGTCATCCGAGCTGTTGATGTTGGCGTCCATATTGGCGCTTTCCGCCGGCCATTCCCGCTTGAAGTCAGCAAAGGCGCTTTCGATGACCCGCGTTGTCTCGAATATGCTCTTATCTATAGCGCGCAGCTCCCTTTCGAGCTCCTGATCTACTCGCCTGGTCACTTTATCCACATTCTCCAGGCTCAGCTCTTCTTCGCCTGCCGCAAAACGAGCATCAAGCTCTTGCAGTTGAGCGGGCGCAAACGTTACGAACCGACTGTTCTCCCGAAGCGATGCGAGATTCTTCGACAGCTTTGCAATGTCTTCATCAAGGCGTGTCTGCCTTGTGCCCAGCTTGCGCCACTCGCGCTCGTAATCTTCGAGGATTTTCTTCTGCCTGGAGATCTGACCAGCGAGTTTCTGCAGATCGAGATTCTTCTGCCGGGACTGATCGATCAGACGCTGTAAGTTGGCAATACGCTCGACAACTGAGGTTACATCGACGTCCAGCCAGTCGAGATTCACCAGCAGCTGGCAGTGCAGAGCCTGTTCCCGCAGGTGCTCGTCCGCCCGGACCAGCTCTTGCAAGCTCTCGGTAGCTTCTAAAATTTTCCCTTCCAGCTCTTGAGCCTCTCGTACGAAGAGGTTTAGCTTGTCCTTGTTGCTGAAACCCAGTACCCAGTTACGGCGATCGCCGATGGCGCGCCGGTCATCTTTCTCATGCCGGGACCAACTGTGCCGCACGAGGCCCTCAATTGTCAGGCCGCGTTCCACATTCTTCAGCGCCTGGGCCGACTCGACGCACGCATAGTCGAAGCGGTTACGCAGTTCGCTCAGTAACCATTCAGCATGTATTCCCGGCTTGATGTTCAATTTCCTGACCAGGGAGGTCGAACCAAGCTCTTTGCCACTAAAGTGGTTCGACTTGTCCGTCTTGTAATAGAAGAGTCGCCCTTTGAGGTCAGTGGCGTTGACATAGTTACTGAGGGCGGCATAGTGGCGCTCTTCCACCAGCAGAGAAACAGCAAACCCGCGGAGCACGCGCTCGATGGCGCCCTGCCATGGTGATTCCTCCTTACGCACCTCCATGAGCTCCCCGGCAAACGGCAGTGCCGATTCCGACACCCCGATGGCCGAGGCGATCTGGCGCCGCAGATCCAACATATCGGAAGGAATGTTACTTGGCTGCCGCCGCAGGGCTTGAATCTCCCTCTGTGCCTGCGCCAGGCTGCGCTGGAGATGCTCTTTCGACGTGGTAACCTGGACAATCCTGTCTCTCAAGTCGCGAGCGCCGGCTTGCGACTGTTCCACCGTAGCGCGTGCCCGGGCAACGGTGCGCGCAAAGGTGTCGGGCGAGTCTGGTACGGTCCAACCGAGCAAACCGCAGGTTTCTTCCATTGCCTTGCGTCTGGTCGCCCGCTGCTGGCGACTTTGTTCGCACTCCGCCTTTTCGGCTTCCCACTTCTCGAGAAGATCCCCTCCCTTCTCGCGGTGCTGCTGTTCCAGGTCATGAAGCTCTCGCTTGACGTTCGCCATGCGAGCGTCGAGCTGGCTGATTTCGGCGGTGACAGCTTCGAGTTCAGTCCGTCCTTCTGTCAGGCGCTGTTGGATCAGCCTTATACGTTGCCTTTCACAATATGGATCTACCAGTGTCTTGAGTTCCTCCAGCGCCGCTTTCGCTGCATTGAGTGACGTCAGCGTTGCCTGGGATTCGCGCGCCGGCCTGAGAGTATTTACCTGGCGCCGGGCTGTCACGACTGACCGATGGGCCTGATCCAGTTCTGAGAATTCGTTGATCAGTCGGTCTGCGGCATCGAACGTCTCGGGCTTCTCTAGCATGAAGTCGCGCAGGAACAGGTTCAAATCACCAAGGTTCTTCGCTGATTGAGTCTTCTGCAGGAGTCGCAGCGCCAGCTCATTGTCGATGCCGAGCAGCCGCCGGAAGCGCTCGCAATAGCGCCCGAATTCATCCGTATAGAAGACATCCGAGCCGATCGACTGCCGCAGCTTACGAATATCGAGATCGAACCCGTCGAGGTCAACCAGATCGAAGGCACGTTCGAAAATGAAAAAGTAACGTTTGACGTCGTTGTTGTTGTTGGAGTTGCCTTTGATCGTGAAGAGCTGCATCAACGTTACGACGCGGCCGTGCCCATCCTTGTAGGTCAGAGCAAGAGCCGACCAGGTGGTACCGGACCTGAGATATTGGGTGGCAATGAGACCTGATTCCTCGTCTTTCTGGTCTCCCCATGCCCCACGTAGATATGTGAGGATATTTCGATCGCGCCCTGAGCGATCTGTTTCGCGTGCAGCCGCGTTGAAGTCCGCCCATTTTGGCGGCACCAGAAGAGCGGCGATGGCATCGAGAATGGTTGATTTGCCTGAGCCGGAGCGCCCCGTAAAGAGAAAGCCGCGCTCGGAGATGTGAATATCGTGGAGATCGCTGAACGTGCCCCAGTTGAAGAGTTGCAGCCGATCCATTCTAAACTGCCGGGCGCCCCAGAAGAAATCTTGTGAAGAATCCGACTGTGCCATTACTCTTCCTCTTCATCAACTTTGTCGTCAGCGGCTGAAAATGACTGTTCGCTCGAAGACAGTCTCTCATAGACTTTCGTCAATGCCTGTATTTGCTCAGCAGGGAATAAGAGCTTCAAGGTCGGCGATACCTCGAAGCGATCTTCGCTGGCCCTTATCTTCTGAAGGATGTTGTATTTCTTGAACTTTTCAATGGCGGCGCGCACGCGCTTGGCAAAACCAAAGTGATCGGTGTTGCTGCTGCGCTCATACACGGCCAGATGCTCCATGATTTCAGGGCGAGAGACGACGGCCCGCTCGCCGTTGGCGTCAGCCTGAGCAAGCCGCTGCCGGAGGAACAAGATAAGGACCGACTCGACAAAGGTAAGCTGGCTCTTGCGAAGCAGCTTGGGAATTTCAATTTCTTCCGAGTCAAACTGGCGGACGAAGGCGACCTGCTGGTCCGGGTCTATGACGAGATCGAGGAACAAGTCGCACAAACGCTTGCGGATGGTTGTCTCATCGCGCAGCAAGACCGACCAGAGCTTGGGGTGGCGCCTTCCTTCGAGTGAAGGCCCCGACAGCAATTGCACAAGCGCCCGGCGAGTTTCCAGGGGCAACTCACCAGCATCTCCGGCAAACAGAGCAGATTGACTGCTGATATCGTCTGCAGGCGGCTCGGCGGTCGCCATTGATATCGTCGAAACGCCGTCAGACGAGCTCATGAATTGGTTCTCCTGAAAACCACCTCAAACCGGCTATGGAATCGTGTCGCCCTGTCGAGCCGGCACTTCTCCATCGCCATCGACCTGAAAGCGCCGGCAGGCAAACGCAGGCACCAATACTCTTCGGCTGCTCCCGATGTCGGTAACGTTTCGGCCAGCACAGATGATGGGACCCGGAAACCGTCAACCTGAGGAGCTCGAGCGGAGGGAGCGCGACGAAGGATGTCCTTGTGCCGAAAAGAGACCCTTCGCGCTGCGCGCTCAGGATGACAGTTTCGAGGCGGGTGATCTGTCTTGACCGAAGGCTTACCGATGTTGTCCCGGGCATCGACCTGAAACATGCGTCAGACAAGCTCATGGACTCGCTCCCTGGTGAAATAAATGGCTGGAATTCGTGCGTGCCTCTGCTTGTCGTCGGTGCCTTGCCATGCTACTTCCTCCTCGAGTGTCGTGACCTCGCCGTGTCTTGTGCCGAGTGCGATGTAGCCGACCACGCTGCCCAATCCCTGCTCTGCGGGATATTGTTGCATGACGCCGGCGATGGAGGTTTGCGAGAGATTTTCGAGCACGGCGCGAATATTGCGCTTCAGTGTGGTGAAGTCGATTTCCGACTGCGCCACCAGCTCGCCGACCTCTTCAAGGTCAATGTCTAGATCATCCGCTCGCCTGACGGAGCCATCTATGCGGTTGAGCGTAGGGTCGTAGAGTTGCCACTGCGAAAGGGACCGAATGCTAGAGCTCGTCAAGGTCAGTTCGTACGGGAGCCCCTCGTACGGTTTCACGGAATCCTTGACTGCCTGAGCCGCTCGTTGCGCGTCGACCAGCAACCTCGCAAGTCGCCGTTGCTCGAGAAATTCTCTGCTCTGCACGAAGTGTTTCAAGCTGCGCGCAAAACTCTGCATGACGTCATGCACTTCGCCACCCTGGTCCAGCAAAATGCCTGTGACGCGCCTCAGGAATTGCCGTTCTTGTTGGTCGAGCTTCCGCGAAAAGTCACGGGTCAGGACCTGTTCCAGGGCGTCATCGAGGCCGGCACTTTGAACGGGATCGGTGAGCAAGCGCCAGAATGCGTTGAAGGTTCGCCCTGCGTTGCTCTCACTGATGAGATCGACGTCGGCGAACAGGGCCTCGAGCACAGCGCCGCGGCTTTCTTCCTCGCTCATAATACGACTGCGCAGGTCGCGGTTGAGCTGCTCGAACTCGGTACGCACCCGGCGGAAATCTCCGATTAACTCATCGGCCAGGCTGATGATCTCCCTTGCCCGCTCGAGAGCCTGCGATTCGTCGAGCGTGGGGACTGTTTCGGCTTTGCTGATTCGTTCAATCTCTGCCTCAATGCGGCGCTTTTCCTCCAAAAGAGCGGCCAGGCGGGTCTCCCGATTGGCGTCGGTTTCTTCGGCGAGCTTGACCAATTGTTCGATAACAACGGCCAGCCGGCTCTCCGTGGCAGTGGTGCGTCGCTGCTGCATGCCGGAGACAAACCTGATGGCGCTTTCCGCCGCAGCGGACAGTTCATACTGTTCTTCGGTGGCACCAGGCGGCAAGGTGCGCTCCAACCATCCCGATGCCAGCCAAGCCGCTGCGTACGCTCGCGCCGTCTGTGGCATGTCGGCACCCTGCGCTCGTAGCTCTTCAAGATCGCGCTCGAGCCGCTCGTAGAAAACTGACGCCGGCAGCCGCCGTTCCGTATTGAACAAGTGCGCCTGCAGCAGCCCGATAATGACGTGCGCATCGCCAGCAGCCAGGAGCTTCCACAGCGGCTGCTTCCTGAGGCGATCGTATACGGCGGCGTGGGCGGCTGACCTCATGGGCAGTTCCAAGAGCCAGCCGGGGCAGACTGAGGTATGGCCCGGCTAGCGAGCGCAGGCAATCATATGTATGGTACCTGCCTGCCCTGAACATGTCAACCCCTGTCGTATTAAAAATGGGCCTTCGCGGTATGGTGTGCGTCAGTTTTCCAGATCTGCCATTGCAATGTTGGCTTAGCGGAGTGCGCGCTTACAAGTTCATCACACTGCGTCAACTGAACCGAGTCCGAGGCGGACAACGCAAGGCGCTGCTGCCGAAGAGTCGGAAGCGTGGGCTTGGTAGGCCCACGGAACAATCAGGCTGTCCATGACAAGCCAGTGCAAGAATCAGTGGGCTCGTCTGTATTTCCAATACACACGCTTCGCCTTCTCGGCGATAGCTAAAGCTGTTCGCCTGCCGGTGGGCGGTTAGGCAACGGGTCAGGGAATCTTGACAGGGCACCTCGAGCCACCCCGGCGGTCTTATAGGCAGCAGCTAAAACGATATCGGTTTAGCTGCTTCAGCATGAAGACGCTGAGCCCGACGAGCGCGTGAGATTGCCGCAGTTCAAACGATATCGGTTTAGCATCTCCAGCACATGTAGGCGGTCCCCTCGATGCGCCATTGTGCCAGCGTTTTCGTCAATTTGAACTATTTTGCCTCTTCGGTCGTTCTACTTATTGGCGACCCGTTCGAGATGGGAGGTGAAGACTATGGCAGAATTTCCACAAAAGGGCACTGCACGCGATGGACAACACCCACCGAAACCTCTTCTGGAAGCCTGGGAGCGGATCAAGGCTCGTTTTCCAAGGGAGTCGGACTGTGTGGAAGAGCTGTTCCGACGAGCTTCTGAGGCAGGCGTAATTGAATGCCCGCGCTGTGGACATA
>DATNRD010000643.1:0-8202 GCA_036703665.1 Candidatus Obscuribacterales bacterium | reverse complement strand
TCCATACTGGAGGGCGATCTCTCGCACATTCTCGGGGCCGCATCGTAACCGGCGGTCGGGAGGGCAGCCATGGACGGCAATTCTCCAGGTGAAACATCCGTCGGCGCATTCGACTTCCAGGAACGCTTCGTCGGCTCGGATGTTTCGGGTACTTCCGAACGCCTATTCCAGGCAGCATACGGCGACCTGCTCAGCAGCAAGAATGCCTGGAGCGCAGAACTGGGCGAGCGGTCCAGGACCGGCCAAGATGCACCGAAAACAGCCCGGGATGGAACGGACAAGCCGCAAAGGCAAACCGAGCTGACTGGCGGTGACCTTCAAGGTAATGTCCCCGACGCCTATCTCAAATACCTGAACAGATACAAGGACTTAGGCAGCGGCTCCCGCGGACCCGCACCAAACCCGGAAGTACGACCGGACCCTGCGCCGCCTGTGAATCCCGATGCCCCCTCGCCCAGGCCGGATCGACCCAGACCGAAGCCTGCGCCCGAGCCCGGCCCGGAGCGCCGTCCGGAGCCTCCATCCCCGCACAAGATTCTCCCCGGGCCGCGCCCGGAGCCACGGCCACAACCGGTGAAACCGGCGCCCGAACCCGGCCCCGAAGTGACCCCCACACCCAAACCGCGACCGGCTCCCACACCGGCTCCGCGCCCGTGTCCGCGCCCTGGCTGACGGTGATCCCCCACCCGGGCCGGGAGCCTGGGAAACGAGAAGCGGTAGGGGCGCCTGGGAAAGCGCCCAGGAGACGAAGCACTACATCCAGTACCAGAGGCAATCGCAAGAGGTAAGCACGAGTCATGGCCGCAGAGTTGACACCCGACAGAGAGATTCAGTCAAGCGCTCCAGAGAGCCGCCTGGATAGCCTCTCCTTCGAGCCGCCGCCGGAGCGACCCGAGCTTATTTCCTGGCCCGTGAGCCGGGAACAACGGCACGACTGGATGGAGTCCCTCAGGCACGCCGACGGCAGGCAGCCCGGCAACGAGCGCTTTCCCGGCTCGGCCGAGAGCAACTCGCTCAAAGGAGACCGACGCGGAACGCCCGCGGATCGCCGCGAATCTCCCCACGGCGTTTCGGAAGAAGAGCTACGACATCTGCGTGACGTTCTCTCCCGGGTCGGTATCGTCGCAGACAAGCGCCCGGGACAACCTGCGGAAAAGACCTATGATTTTTCCGACCTGGCGCGTGGCGACAAGCACTTGCGGGAAACGGCGGGCGAGCGACCGGGAACGCCTTCGACTGTGCAAATCGATTATCCCGGCGCCAGGAAGTCCAGGACATGCAAACTGGACGAACGTGGCAATCTCACCGAGTTCACCGTCAGGGACCAGAAGGGCGAAAAGACTTACTACAAAGATGACACTGGAAAGTGGTTCTCACGTGACGAAGACGGCGTCGAGGTTCAGGTAAAGGGCGAATTCAAGCTCGACGGCAAAGACCTGCTCTACATCAAACCGGGCGGCTATGTCAGGACGGAGAAGGCGGACGGCTCCGTAGTCAACGAGCGCCTTCTGGAAGACGGCTCTCGGATTGCCCTCGACAACGGAGGCAAGTACGCCACCGCGCTCGTCCGGCCAGACGGATCCAGAGTCGACGTGACGCGTGAAAGGGGCGAAATCACAAGGGTAGTGGAGACCGGCAAAGACGGTCGTTCCGTGACCTGGACACGCACGCCGGAGGGCAATTTTACTTCCGACGGAAAGCCGCCCGAGCACCGGCGTGAAATCAAGCTCGGCGTGCAGGGACGATACACCTACGAGGACAGCAAAGGTTTCACGCACATAATCACGGGAGCCGGTGCGGAAAGAACAGAGCCCCGCATAACCAGGAACGACGACGGCACGACGGCTGTAGAGATTCAGTACCCGAGCGGCGATCAGTCGCGCACGCTGACTCTGGACAGCAAAGGCGATCTGCTCAGGTTTAGCGAGCAAGATCAGGATGGCAGGCGCACCTACTTCAAAGACGGTTCTGGCCGGTGGCACATGAAGGCAGGATTGAAGAACATCCCTGTTCCCGGAGATTTCAAACTGACGAAGGATGGCGAGTTTGTCTCGGTCGACAAGAACACCTACGACATCCAGAGGCTCGACGGCACGGTCATCCATGAAAGGGTCAACCCGAATGGGACACGGTTGCGCCTGGACGATGACGGCAACATCACAAGGCTGACCCGCAAGGACGGATCCACCGTCGACGTGACCTGGAAGGAGAGCGAGAAGGCTCGTGTGGTCGAAACCGACAAATCGGGACAGCAGACGACATGGTCGAAAGGAACCGACGGCACCTGGACTTCCGATGCGCAGCCGCCCGAGAAGAGAAAGAATATCGAAATTACGGGCGAGGGGCTGGTAATCGGTACCGACCTTCAGGGACGCAAGCATGTGACCCTGGGAGACGGAGCCAAGATTACGGAAGGCGCGGGAGGCTCCCGCTTCACGTTCGACGACCAGGGGCGCATTACATCGATTACGTATCCACCCGGCTCACAGTGGGGACGCATAGCTTTCCAGTACGACCAGTCGGGACAGATCAATAAATGGGATCTGCACGACGCGAAAGGTAAGCTGCTGGAGACGCGCACGAGGCAGGGAGACACCGACCGGTGGCAGGTCAGGGACGGCAGCGGTAAAGACCTGGGCACATGGACCGGCGACGTACAGGTGTCGCAGCAGGGCTCCTTTATGCAGCGCGACGTGAACGACCGAAAAAATGGCGTCTGGAGCCATGTCACGCCCGACTTCAAGGCATATCACGAGCGTGCCACCGGCGATGGTGTCCATCGCACATACCTTGACAAAACGGAGATCGAACTGGACAAGGAAGGAAAGATAACGAGGTACACCAGCGGAAAGTATTCGCGCTCCTTCGCGTACGAAAACGGCGAGCTGACGAAGATTAGCGACACGACTCCCGCCGGCACGAGAACGTTCAACGCCAAAGACCATAGGAACGTCGGCGTGGACCCCAGAACCGGTGACTATTTTTACGAGCACGACGGCAAAGTGCACATTGCCAGGTCGAACGGGTCGAAGGTGGAGTTGAACTCCGACGGCCTCATCACAAGCGTCACTACGGACAAGGGAGCATCGAGAACCTTCGTCTACAAACAAGGCAGCTCGGAGCTCGAGGCGGTCGTCGACCGGCGAAAGGTCGGCGACAGCGAGAAAGAAGAAAGGTGGGACGCCCAAAAGAACGCCGATGGGACCTACCGCCTGAGCAGAAGCGGATCCGACGGCAAGCAGATTGTCCGCGATAACGTGGAGATCGGCCGCGAGGGCTGTTACAAGTACAAGAGCACCGACGGACGCGATGCCATATCCCGGATCGAGCGTGTAGGCGATGGTTCGGTGCCGGCATCCGTGGAGGAAGCGCGTGAGCGGTTCATGGACGTGATGCGGGAGCACTTCGATGAGGGCCGCATGAAGCGCCTCGAACAGATGACGCGGGGCTTCGAGGAGCGCATGAACGATCGTGCCGAAGCGCGCAGGCTGGCTGGTGTCACTGCTCCGGACAAGATCGACGAATGGAAGGAGCAATCCATGGCCATGACGTACCATCACCTCGCTGAGATGGTTTCGTCCAACAAACAAGGCACTTTCTACGACCAGAAAACGCGCGTCAAGCTGGCGGAAAACTTCCTCTTTCATGCCATGGATCCAACCACCATGGATCAGGGACCGGCGAGCGCCGGCGACTACAATGGTCACGGTACCTGCTGGATACAAGCCGGCCATATCTGGGGCATGACGCAGCATCCCGACAAGATGGCGCGGCTCGTCTCGCAGGTGGCAGTCGATGGCAAATTCACGACGTTGAACAACGGAGAGAACGACCCTGCGACGCGCACCTTTACGTTCTCCAGGAGATATCTCCAATTCCGCGAGGGCAGCCAGGAAGCGAGCTGGACGATCGACAACGCCTACGGCAAGCGCTCTGCCGACGGCCGTTACTGGCAGATGACCGACGGACATCGAAGCCCAGTCGGGCGAATCTTCGACTTCACACTGCCGGTGCTTGCCGGTCGCCGTGAGGGCAATGTCGACGGAGGGCTGTATGAGGACACCAGGGCGCTGGGATACGGCACCAGGCGCATTATGCATATGGTCACCGGCGACTTCCCCTGCGACGTCAACGACGGCTACCACAGCGGCGGGCACTTGATCAACAACAACCTGCGGCAAACTCTGCTGGAGAAAGGATCCGTCCTCAACTACAGGCCGGGACACATGATGTCCCTGCACGTGAAGAAGATCAACGGCGAGTGGTACAAGATCCAGGACAACCAGCACGGCGAGTCCGATGACAGAATCATAGCCAAAATCACCGACATCGAACGATGGGCGCGCGGCGACCGCAGTACCGAACAACAGACAAACGCCCGTGTGCCGCGCCGCCAGCTGTCGCTGGACGGCAAAGATGAGCCGGTCGGACCGGTCACTCCCACGGGAACCGACGTGCCCACGCCCTCGCCGGGTCAGCGTCCCGGCCCGCAGCCTTGCCCGTATCCCGATCCCGGACCGCACATCGGACCATGTATCATTCCGCGGCCCAGAAGGATCATCCGCTGGAGAAGACGTTGAAGGGGGAAATTGACCGATGTTGCCAGATGTAGACTTCATGACTCCGCAGGTCGAGCAACCGCGCCAGGAAGAACGGCGCACAGAGTGCGCGCAGCGAGCACCGGCGCTGGATTTCATTGAGATAGTGCGTGGACGCAGGCAAGAGCGTCAGGAGCGCAAGCAGGAACGCAAGACGGAAAAAGAGCAGTCTGGAGAAAAGCAGCCAGACAAGCGTGCAAACGAGCACCGCTCCTCGGCGCTCAAGGGAGTCGGGGGAATAGAGAAATTGCCCCTGCCGGATGGATACGTTAAGGAAGAGCCGGACCCCGAATCCTTCAGAAAACTGACGCGCCTTCATTTGACAGCCGCCCCGGCCGTGCGTATCGGACATGAGACATGCATCTACCGACCGCATGAACAGGTTGACAGCCGGCTCAGGGCATTGCTCAAGGAGCCGCCACATCGCCTTACTGCCCGGCAAGTGGATGAGATCGCCTCGGCCATTCCCAATGCGCTTTACGGCTCCAATGGCGACCTTACCCTGATATCCATGCAGACAGCCGACATCAGCGGCAAGCGCGTGCTCATAATGGAGTCCAGATTCAATACAGAGGACAGGCACGTATACGGCATCTTCGCCAATCCCGACCGCAAGCAGGAGACGCTTGACTCCATCTGGTTCGAGGCACCAGAAAAGGATTACAAACAACATTGCGCGGACGCGCTGGCATCCTTCCGCGCTATCAAATGGAAGGGCACCGCGGCAGCAACACCGTTGCAGCGGTTTCCCCTGCTACTTTCGCGACCGTGATTGGGCAAGACCTTAACCTGACAGCCGGAGGCACCATGCAAATAGACAGCGACAACGCGAACAGCAACTCGGACACGCCGGCGCCTGACCACGCTCAGCACAGCAACCACGTCGCGGTAGAGGCGGATGGGAATGCGCCCGCGGGCAGCCTTCCAGCCGCCCCTACCGCCAGGGGCGTCACCGGCACCGACAGCAGCGTGGACTGCGCCACTTCTCCGGTAGAGCTCGTCGTTTCTGAAATGTCGCAGCTCAGAATCACGGAAGAGTGCCCTCTTTCGTCGGCGCTCGAACAAGCGTCGTTCCGAAACACGCTTCACGAGCTGCTGCGCGCTGCATTTACGGCAGGCGGCCTCGATCTTGTGGATTCAACCGTTGACCAGATCAATGCCGGACTGGAAGCGAAAGGCTCCCAAATCGAGCTGGGTGAAGGAGCTGCCCTGGCTCATGACGCAAGTGGTGATCCCGAGACACTGATAATCACCTTCCGCAAGCCGGGCACCGACAGTCCACTCTTGTTCGAACAGATCGATCTCAGGAGTTGACAGCCCTGTAGGGGCGCCCCGCCGCGCCCGCTCACCGATGGATTCTCGACAATACGGTCGGTTTGGCAACCGGTAGCGCCCCGGCCTGGGACCAGCTCCCGAATCATTCAGAAGTTAGGGCTTTTATACTATATTTCTTGATCTAGATCTCTAGCTCGAAACATGTAGGTGCCGCCCGGGCAGCGGAAATTCCCAGATTAAAATCCGGAACAAGCTCGACTAATTTGCCGAGCGCTGTGGTACTATAGACAGTGCCGCCTGTTTGGGGCGGCACTGGGAGGTAAGATCGTGTTGTTCATATACACCTCAGCGACAATGAATTTCGACTGGCTGCGCCAGCCGAGTCATAAACTCGGCGTCGAGTCCAGAAGAAAATATTGCCCTGGTGTAGATTGACATAGCGTCCTATCAACGGATTGTCTAGCCTGGGTAATGAAAGAGAACCCAGGCGATTCGTTCTTTAAGGCATCCCTTTCTGGTAAGCCGGAGAGTTCTCGCACTAGTGACCAGACCTACCCCGCCGCAAAACCGGAGCATACTGCCCCGGATCGCACCCTGAAAGCTGAATACAGTGAAATGCGCTACGAGCTGCCAGCACGTGCTGGCGAATGGGAAGGCGGCATTGCCCGCCGCCACGACAGCTGCCATTTGCCTGTGCTCTGACTGCGCCTGCGGCCGTAAGCGCCTTGTATCCCTGGTGTAATCGGCAACATGGCGGTCTCCAAAACCGGCAGATCCGGGTTCGAATCCTGGGGGATGCGAAATTTCCCAGCACTGCAGAGTGGTGTAACGGTCAACACGTCAGGCTCATATCCTGAAGATTGCCGGTTCGACTCCGGTCTCTGCGCCCATTGGTCCCGACGCCTGGACTCCAGTCTGACGAAGTCTCAAGACTTTGCCATCGGGCTCAATGGCAACTGCTCGACCCACACACGTAGTTAAACTGCCGAGCTTGGCCCGTTAGTGCAGCGGTTCAGCACGCTACCCTGTCACGGTAGAGGTCACGGGTTCGAATCCCGGACGGGTCGCCATTCGTGGAGTTCAATGGTAGAGCGCTAAAAATGAGTATTCCCGACTCGTACAGCAATGCAGCGTGTTCGACTATTGGAAGGTCGCCCCGGCTCTCAACCAGGGAGGCGGGGGTTCGAATCCCCCACACGCTACCAACTCCGCATAGCAGAACTGGTATATGCGACCGGTGTTAAACCCGGTGATTTGTAGCTTCGAGCCCTGCTGCGGAGAAATGCCCGAGTCGGACGCCGGTTGGTCAACTCGATTGAAGCGGTGCCAAGCAAGTTCGTTCACGCCCTTCCTGCATGAACAAAATCCATTTGCCGCAGGGTGACAGGGGCAAGAGCCTCCACGAGCCGCGTTTGCGCCGACGCGCTGTCTTTAGAACCTTACTTCCGTCGTTGCATGGCGCTTGGCGAACCTCTCCTGCATTGCCTTGGCCATCCGCTTTGCATAACGCTCGGCGCCGTCCTCCATCATTGACCTTTGCATTTCTGATGGACCACCGCTGTCCTTGATATCGGCATATGGAACACCGTCCGGCTCGGCCATCGGCTTGCCGTCTTTGGGGATGATGAGGCTCGCTCTGTCCGTTCCTCGGTCTTCTATCTCCAGAACACCGTTCTTTGCGTCCCAGCGAACACCCATCTTCATCCCGTTCTTGAGGAAGAGTTCGTCGAGTTCGCCTGCGAGCCGCTTGAGGTCCTCGGGTTTAAGGTTCTTCACGCACTTGCTCAACTCATCGATTTTGCCCTCGGCCAGCGCGTGCGTCATGGTCTTCAAGGCCCTCTTGTCGCCTTCTGAAACTTCCATGGAGTCGATTTTGCTGTCGAGCGTGCGCTCCATCTTGGCCACCTTGGGATCCGCCGCCAGCTTGCTCCAGGCTGCTTCTACGGCCTCGGTGCCGGCCCGGTCTTCCGCCCGCTCGGGCGGCCGTTCTACCCTGTCTCCTCGTTCTTTACCCATGTCCGTACCCTCCCTAGCCCTGGCGGTAATGGTCGGAAAACACTTCACTCGAGTAGCTATATGCCCAATTCCAAGTCCTTTGAAATCAATTCGCCAGCGGACCCGAAATAGGGCGTTGCAAACCGACCCTCAACATTATCGGGCATCGGGGTTGCCAAGCTGCCATCCCAAAATGATCGCCCTCGCTGCTCGCTCCCTGGAGAAGTTCGCAGGGCCGCAGCCGCCATGTCAAAGAGGTGGACCGGCGTGGGCTCTTCTCTTCGACGTCACCCGACTTCAGGCAAGATCGTCGAATGTTCCGGCAAGGCGGATC
>DATNRD010000642.1:0-18076 GCA_036703665.1 Candidatus Obscuribacterales bacterium | reverse complement strand
CGAAGCCAGCGGAACCGAGCCGGCTCCGGGCTCGTGCCGAGCGGGCGGCTGAGCCTGCCCGAGAGCCTTACACGGCAGCAGCACCGGGACGAGTGCCACAAGAAGGATCGCCAGCAATCCAGAGCTGTGGCCCACGTTTTTGCCTCCCGCGACGCTTAAAGCCACGATTAAGCAGACGCTGCCGGCCGGGCCGCGGTTTCTGGTTCGGCCACATTTTTAACGAACGGCCTACTTCGTTTTTGCCGGCGCAGCCGGGGCAGCAGCCGTAGCTGTAGCCCTCGGTGGCTCCCAATTTGGATCATCCACCAGCGAAAAGGGCGCAGCCGGGGCAGCAGCCGTAGCTGTAGCCCTCTGGGCGGGAGACAGATCCCTCAATTGCTCCTCGAGCGCCTGCGTCGTGGCCTTCAACTCGGCCACGTCCCCCTGCACCGACATCAATTGCTGAGACAGGGTGATGTTTGCGTAGACGAGCACGCCGACGCCGACCACCATGACACCTATGATTGCCCAGACTGTCATCTTGTCCAGGGATTCAGCAGCCATCTTGGATCCTCTTTCTAGTAACACCCCCCAACACGCGTGCCAGCGTAAGCCGTTGACATCGGGCGTGTCTAGCCGGGGTCTGGCACGCGGGCCTCATCCGCAGGTCTCATTTAACGCTGCACGGCGAATCGGCGGGCTATGCGCCAGGTCGGACAGCCTTTCATTTACCGGCTTTGCTGGACCTTCGCGCGCCGGCTTCAACAATGTTGCCCGGCCGGTGCGTTGGCGCCTCACCATGCGGCACGCCCTTGAAGCAATGTCGTGATGTCGAGCGTATATGCGCCAGCTCTACACGACGGTGCCTGGCTCGAGTTAAGGGGGATTTTCCGCAAGCAAAACACTCTTTCCCGCACCTGGAAAAACCAGGCGCAGGACGGCTTTTGAGCGCACATGGGAAATTTACGATTACCGTGGGATAAACCCCAATAGACTAGCCTGCCGCCACATCGTTAAGCTGTGCTCACATTGGACACCGGCACAGCAGCGATGTTAGTGAGCAGCAACAGAATAAGAGCAATGAAGAGTGCAGCCCTGGCGATAAGCCTGGGTCTCGGCATTTTTGCCGCTCCCGCTCTTGCCACAAAGCTGGTGGCACCGCCGCTGCCTCGCGAGCGCGAGATAAAGGATTTCAACGAAGCCCAGGAAGTGGCTCCGCAGACCACCCGCTTCAAGCGCCGCCCCGACTACCGCGAGGTGGAAGCGCAGAAAAAGCAGCAACAAGAGGAAGAGGCGCGCAAAGCCGAAGAAGCCAAACTGAGGGCCCAGGAAGAGGCAAAACGCCAGCAAGCCGAGCAAATAGAGAACATCAAGAAGCGGCAGCAAATGGCGATCGACGCCAACAACCGCGCCGTGGCTTTCGGCAAGCAGAACCGCTGGCTGGAAGCAATAGAGGCGCATGAAGAAGCCGTCAAACTCGATCCACACAACAAGCAGTTCCGCATCAATCTTTCAGCAGCGCGCACAGCATTTGCCCAGAACCGTATGGGCTCAGGCGACTTCCAGTCGGCTGCCTCATTGCTTCGCAAGGCGCTGGCGGCGGCTCCGGACAACGGGCTGGCCGGCAAACTTCTGGCCGAGGCCATGAGAAAGCTTGGCCGGGATCCGCTGTCGGCAGACATTCGCCTGCTCACCGGCGACCAGCTGGCAGCGGTAGGCGAACTCGAGGAAGCCTCCGTCGAGTACCAGGCAGCCCTTCAATTAGAAGGTTCCGCGCGCTGCTACGTAAAGATGGGAGATGTAGCGCTCCGCTACGGGCAGATAACCACGGCCACCAACTGGTACAGGCAAGCTATCGTAAAGGACCCGGACCACGCCGCAGCCCACCGCCAGCTGGGACTCCTGGCACTGAGCCAGAAAGACTATACCGGCGCTGCCGCATCCCTGCGCAAAGCCGTCATTCTCGATCCTAAAGATGTGGCTGCCGGACAGGCCCTTGTCGAAATCTGGCGCCGGCAGGTTGCCGCCAACCCGCTGCTGGCCGAGAACCATCTTGGCCTTGCCGGAGCGCTGCAATTGACCGGCGACTTCGTGGGAGCCGACAGCGAATACCGCAAGCTGGAAGCGCTCGATCCCAAGCATCCCGGTCTGGCCTCCGGTCGCGCCAGCCTGGCGCGCGCCATCCAGCACGCCAAGGCCGAAAAGCACTGCCTGGCCGCCGAAACCTTGTTCAACCAGGGTCTGCGCCGGGAGGCGCTGGCAGAAATCAGCCAGGCCGTCATGGCCGAGCCCAGGAACGCCAGGTTCCAGTTCCTTCTCGGCGAGTGCCTGGAAGCCAGCGGCGACTATCAGGGGGCCCACCGTGCATATCTCACCTGCGTGCTCATCGATCCGGAAAACAACAAGGAAGCAGCCGCCCGCATGCGCGAGATGCAGAACAGCATGAAGAGCCGCGGCGCCAATTTCGCCCAGATGGGCGGCCAGATTGCCAACCAGGTGGCAAACCAGCTGGTCAGCCAGGCCAATCAAGGCGTCTCGCCCCCATTTCAGCCAGTCCAGCAGGCCGCCAACGCAACCGCACCGGCGGCGGTACCGGAGGTAATGCCTCGCAAGGATATGTTCGAGGGCGGCTCCGGCGCCCCGGCAGCTTTTGCCAGGACCAACCTGCCCTTCCGCACTCACGAGGAAGATGCGCCCGCTTATCCCGCCATTCAGGGCATGGGCATTCAGAACACGGCCCGCGCCCAGGAAGCAATCCCGGCAGACAACCGGGCCGCCGCAGCACGGCAAAGCCAGCCCGAACAGGCGCACCATGACGAGCTGGCCCGCGTCACGGAACTGGAGGCGCAGAAGAACTACTCCCAAGCCGTGTCGGTTCTCAGGCAGCTGCTTTCCAGCAACCTCCAGAATGCAGCCGTTCACCACCGTCTGGCAGTCAACCTCCTGGCCAACGGTCAGGTAACCGAGGCAATCTCGGAGTTCCGCATCGCCAGCGCTCTCGATCCCGGCAAGAAGGCTTACGCGGATGACCTGGCGCGGGCCATGGTCATTCACAAGCGCTCGCTCATGAGCGATGCAGGCAACCAGGTTTCCAGCGAAAACAATGGCGTTACAGGCGGAGCAACAAGATGAGCTTCTATTTTCAGCCACCGGACCTAGCCGAGTTTCCACGGCGCTCTTACAGGAAGTTCCTGGAAGAGACGCTCGGCAACCTGTTTGCTGAAATTTCACCGATTGCCAGCGAATTCAATCCCCGTTTCGAGCTGACCTTTATCGGGCAGGACGGCAAAGTTCACTGGCGTTTCGAAGATTACACCGGCGATTCCGGCTACCCCACCTCGGCCGAGCAAGCTCGCAAGACCAACATGACGCATGCCCGCCGGATGCTCATGGAAGTCTGGCTGCGCGACCTGCAATCAGGCGAGCTGCGCAAGTCGACCGCTTACATGGGCGACGTGCCGGTAATCACCGACCGCGGCACCTTCGTCATCAACGGCTCCGAGCGCGTGGTCCTCGGGCAGCTCGTGCGCGCCCCCGGCATCTACTTCCAGTGCCTGAGCCCGCTTATGTACAAAGCGCTCATGCTGGCGGAGCTTGGCGCGCCGGTCAGCTTCGAGCTTGATCTGGAGCCGGGCAGCGGCAAGACCAGCCGGGCCAAGTGCCGTATCAAGCTGCCCAAGCGCGGCTGGGTAGCTGCTACGACCGTGCTGGCCGCCATGGGCATCGATCCGCAGGTGATCGAAAAACGCGTCGGGCCGCTTCTGGCGCGCAACAAGATCGAATGGAAACAGCTCACTCAGGCAGAAGCGCTGGGCGTGCTCGGGCGCGCCTGGAAACCGGACGGCAGCGGCGGCACCAACGCCGGCGTCCAGGCCTTGAAGGAGCTCACGGACAAGCGCCGCTACTCGCTGGGCTCGCTGGGCCGCCGCCGCATCAATGAAAAGCTCGGGCTCGAGGAGCAGTCGCTGCAACTCACCGCCGAGGACATTCTGGTGGCAGTCGAGTACCTTCTCGGCCTGCCTCTGGGAGTGGGCACCACCGACAACATCGACAGCCTGGAGAACAGGCACCTGCGCGGCGTGGGCGAAACACTCGTGCGGGCCATCCGCCCGGCTCTGGCGCAGATGGCGCGCAGCATCCGCACCCGCCTGGAGCTGCATGAGGAAGACGAGATCGGCAGCCCCAACGACTTCGTGGATACGCGCCCTTTCGTCAACGCCATCAACAAATTCTTCGCCGGCAACCCGCTGGTGCAATACCTCGACCAGCAGAACCCGCTTTCCGAGCTGTCGCACCGCCGCAGGATCACCTCCTTCGGTCCCGGCGGCATCGACCCGAACGCCGCTCCTACTGAAATGCGCGATGTTCACCCCAGCCAGATCGGTCGGGTCTGCCTGGTTGAGTCGCCCGAAGGCAAGAACTGCGGGATGGTGGCGTATCTGGCGACCTTCTGCCGCATCGACGACGACGGTTTCATGACCGTTCCTTACCGCAAGGTGGCCGGCGGCCAGGTGACGGACGAGGTTCAGTACCTGACGCCTGCCGACGACAAGAAATACACTCTGGCGCCGCCCGATACCAGGGTCGAAGACGGACGCATAGTCGGTCCCCTGGTCACGGCCCGGCGCGGCGAGACCTTTCTGCAGGTGACCCCGGAAGAGGTCGACATGATCGGCATCGCTCCGCAGGGCTTCATCTCGGTCGGCTCCGGTCTCATCCCTTTCCTGGAGCACGACGATGCCAACCGTGCCCTTATGGGCGGTGGCATGATGCGGCAGACGTTGCCCTTGATCCGTCCTGAGCGCCCGCGCGTCGGGACGGGCATCGAGAAGGTGGTGGCACGCTCGTCCGGTCACTCGATCGTGGCCCGCCGCGCCGGCGTCGTCACCCGCGTGACAGGAAATGAGATTGTCATAAAGCAAGCCAGCGGCGAGGAGCGCACCTACCCGCTCATTCGCTTCGACCGCACCAACCAGAACACCGTGCTCGACCAGCGCCCCATAGTCAAGGTAGGCGACAAGGTGGAAGCTGGACAGATCATCGCCGACGGGCCGGGCATCGATCGCGGCGAGCTGTCGCTCGGACGCAACCTGCTTGTTGCCTTCATCCCCTGGAACGGCTACAACTTCGAAGACGCGATCGTTGTGCGCGAGGGTCTGGTCAAGGATCACAGGCTCACCCACATCGAGATTGAAAAGCACTCCATCGGCGTGCACCAGACCTTGCGCGGGCCGGAGATCCTCACGCCGGAGCTGCCCAACGTCGCCGCCAAGGACCTCGAGCACCTGGACGAGCGCGGCATCGCCAAGATTGGCAGCTATGTGCATCCCGGCGACATTCTCGTAGCCAAGCTGTCGCCCAAGGAACAGCGCGCGCTGTCGGCTGAAGAGGAGTTGCTCCAGTCCATCTTCGGCAAGGTAGCCGAGGAGATGGCCGACACCAGCCTGCGAGTCCCGCACGGCTCGGGCGGCCGCGTCATAGACATTCGCATTTTCACACCGGAGACGACTCCTGAATTGAAGGCCGGCATGATCTGCGAGATCGAGGTGCTGATCGCGCGCCTGTGCCCGGTGGAAGTGGGCGACAAGCTGGCGGGACGGCACGGCAACAAGGGCATCGTCTCGATCATCGTCCCCGATGCCGACATGCCGCACCTGCCGGACGGCACGCCTGTGGACCTGTGCCTCAACCCGCTCGGTGTCCCCAGCCGCATGAACGTCGGGCAAGTCTTCGACACCCAGCTCGGCTTCTATGCCTCCATCCTCAACCGCTATTACCGCATCCACCAGTTCGACGAGTCGGTCAGCGCCGATGCCTCCTACAACCTGGTGCAGGAAGCACTGGCAGAAGTGCGCAAGCTGCCTGGTTACGAGTGGATCGGCGGCAACGGCAAGGTGAAGCTCTACGACGGTCGCACCGGCGAGCCCTTCGATCGCCCGGTTCTGGTCGGCCGCCAGTACATGCTCAAGCTCAATCAGCTCGTGCTGCACAAGATCAACGCCCGCTCCGGTCTGGGCGGACCATACGCGGCAGTCACGCAGCAGCCGGTCGGCGGCAAAGCCAATCACGGCGGGCAGCGCATGGGCGAGATGGAGGTCTGGGCCATTCAGGCCTACGGCGCCTCGCACATGCTCAACGAGATGATGACCATAAAATCCGACGACATTCAGGGACGCCACCAGGCATATGCCGACATGGTCTCCGGCAAGAACGTGACACCGGGCGGGCGCACCGCTGCCTTCGACGGGCTCTGCTGCGAGATTCGCGGGCTGGGGCTGGAAGTGACGCTCGGCAAGATCGTCGACTCCTTCGAGCCTGTACCCGACAAGATCTGCAGCCAGGCCGGCAAGTCGCTCGAGGAAGAGTACGGCGTCTCCTCGGTCGAGCGCGTGGAGCGCGATGGCATAAAGGCCGTCGAGATTCCGGCCGGCGACTACGAGCCGGTGATCCACCCGAGCGGCACGCCGCTGGTCACATCGCTCACCAACGGTCGCAACGGCGCCAAGCCCAAGGTCGAGATCTCCCAGGAGCCGCTCATCGACGACATCGAGGAAGAGGACGGCAAAGACCTGGTTGCCGCCTTCATCGACAGCCAGACCAGCGACATATTCAGCGATAAGACCGAACCGGCTGCCGGAACCAACGGCACCAACGGGCACGAGCCTACCGGCGACCAGGCAAAGGAAACAATGATCGACTTCCCGTCCTTGAGCGAGCTGGAGATGCTTGCCCATGAGCTCATCGGACTGTCCGGCGACGACGGCGACTGGAGCGATCTGTTCGGCACGGGCGAAAAGGGCGCTTCCGACGAGCGCCAGCCGGTGACGGCCCAGGAAGAATCGGAGGGCGGGTAAACCCCGTGGCAGACACAATGACAGAAGGTAAAACAGCCAGAATATCCTTTACGTTGTCGGTGCATTCCCCGGGAGCTCGGGCGTACAGCGAGGCAACGGCAGCGAGGAGCTGTCGGCCGCCGAGCGTCTTGTCGCGCGGAGGAGCGGCGGGACGCCGTGACGGAGCGCTTAGAATAATCTTCTGCGCGTGGCTGCTGGTCCTGGCCTTCTCCTTGACACTGCCGCTGGTGGCGTCCGCCCAGTTCGCCGAGCCGCTCGTGCCGCCCGGCGACCAGCTCCCGATCCCGCCCGGGCAGCCGCTGCCTGAACCATTTGCTCCTCCTCCGGGCGACGGCGCCAACCCGCTGCCGGTCATCCCCGGCGACAACGGAGCACCGCTGCCGCCGCCATCGGGAACCGCCGACCGCACTCATGGAAACATCTTCCCGGCAGGCAACGGGCGCGATCGCACGGTGGTGCGCATCTACACACGCAGCAACGGCGGAGCCCTGGGCACGGATCGCGGTCTGCGCATGGTACAGACGATTCGCCCGGATCAGCTCAGCTCCGAGCAAATCAATCGCATCCAGTCGATCCTCGGCATCAACATGCTCTCCGGCGAGCAAAGCGTGGACGTTGTTGCCAGCGACGGACAGATCGAGCAGATCCAGGACGTCCTGGCCAAGTACCCGCAATACCAGATGGAGAACGGGCGCAAGAAAATCACGCGCGACGCCGTACAGAAGCCGGGCATCGGCTGGAAATCGGCACGCGAGAAAGAGAACCTCTACAACTTCGACGGCCCGCTTCCCACCGTCAGGACCTTTGCCCGCTACCTGGTGCTGCTGGGCGTGGTATCGGCCACCATCTGGATGGCGCTGGCTGCCACCTCCGTCATTCTCGGGCACCGCGACGGCGGCGCCAAGGTGATAAGCAGCGTGGCCGGACTGATGCTCCTGCTCATGGGCTACACCATCTGGAAGGTAGTGCAGATGAACACCTTCAACCGCAACTCCGACACGCCGGCCGCCAGCCAGAACAGGCCAAACGAGGCGCAGGTATCGGACGCCTATATACAGGGATCCTCGGTGCCGCCGGCGCCCAATGGCGGCAGAGCGCAGCCGGAACGCTTCGGGGTGCCGCTCGAGCCGCTGGGAGGACCGCATTGATGAGCACTGAGCCGGACACCACCGGCGGGCAAAAGGCCAATTCGCTAGTTATGGCAAGACATTGAAGGACACAGGGAAATGATCGGCAGCACAAGGACAATCGTAAATACGGCAGCAAGCCTTATCGTGGCCTGTCTTTTGTCTGCGCCGGCCTACGCTGCCCCGCACGCAACCGAATACTTCGGGCGGGTGACTACTCCTGCGCCGGCTCAGTCGAAGGTGGCAGCAGCGCAAGCAGCCGCCCAGGCGGCCAAAGCCGCCAGGGAAGTGCCGGTCAAGTGGTTCGAGGCCTTCGATGACAAGATCGCCTCCCACCGGCCGAGCGCCGCCGATCACGTCATACTGGGCCGCCAGTTCAAGCAGGAAGCGGAGCGGGTCCAGCAGTGGATCGAGACCGCTTCCCGCGTGGCCAGGAATTACCGGGAACTGGCTAAGCAATTACGAGCGATGCCGGTGCCCAACACCCTGCAAGGCGTCAAGGACTACCGCGATCTTACAGCGGACTGGTACGACGACGCAGCAGCAATTTATGAAGATCTGATTCGACCCCGCCAGCGGTGCCAGACCATGGAAGACTTGGAGGAGTCCGTCAATCGGATCAAGGAACGTGCTCAGAGCCTCCACCAGACCAACTTGAACCTGAAAGCGATGGACTTGAGTCTTCGCAAAACCTACAAGGTTCATCTGGCCAGGCATGAGGATGCTCTCCAGCAGTACGTACGAAGCAGATAGCCTTTCTCGAAACCACCCCACCCCAAAAGAGAGGACACACCCCATGGCCATTCAACTCAACGAAAGAGATCACCTGATCTTCAAGCTCATCGACGAGCACCAGGTGCTCTTGGAGAAGCACATTTCCTTCTTCATCTCCTGCGACCAGAAGCCGGTTTTGATCCGCGACCGGCTGCGGAAGCTCTTTTATCTGGATTATCTCTTCTGCGAGCGTCACCGCGACACGCTGCCCTGGTGGACCACCCCCACCAAACCGCTCGTGTACACGCTGTCGCCGCTCACCAGGAGCATAATCGGCGCTTCCGAAAGCGATCTCGATTTGAACGATACCGAAGTGCAGCGTCACCTTCTGGAAGTCGCCAACCTGCGCATGCTCTTCCTTATCGATCAAAACGACGGCATGATAAGCGACTTCGAGTGGACAACCTTGAGCAAGCGCAACGGCGGATCAGAGCATATCGACGCCAAAGTCTCCTTCGTGCGCAATGGCGTGACCCACAAGATTGGCATCATCAACCATCCGTCCGATGACGCCGAATTGCTCCTCGACCGGCTGGAATCGGCTCTGGCCGAAGAGGATGTGGAGACGGTCTGGGTAGTTTCGCGAGACGAAGCTCATCAAGAGAAGCTGCAAGCTTGCGTGACCGCCGCCATAGGCACGGGCTCGAGCCTCAATCGCCGGATTTGCTTTGCCACGCACCAGGAGCTGTACAAGCACGGCGTCGTCAAGACGCGCTGGCAGAACATCGAAGGCCGCTCGGCCAACATCTTCGTGGAAAGCATTCAGGAAGCGCACGAGGCGAAGAGCTGCAGCTTCAAGTTGCGGCCCAACATCGCCACCGCCTAGGGGTATTCGGGGTGTCCTCACGCCCGGTGCAGGCAGCCTGCACCGGGCTTTTGTTTTCTCCCGCGTCTCATGTAATGGTGTTGACTGGCCGTATCCCCCGCAGAACATCAGCAGTCGGGGATAGTCTTTTCGTCCGCATACGTCGCGCATAGAAAACGTACATGTTCAGTGCAGTGCGTCGGCGAATCCGCTGGGAGCGCGGGCGACCCGCCCGCCCGGCGCGCGCGAGCGCACTAAGCAGGCACGAAGCGCGAAGCGCATCGGCTGTGCTGATCGCAGATGCCTAACGGCTGTCACTGAATATGTTCTAGAAAACGAAGCGTGATCATATTCACCCTTCATCCTCTTACGGCTCCACCAACTCCTTCAGGAGCCGCCCGTACTTGCCGACCTTGCGGCCGAGGCTGTAGCTTGCCGAGCCGACGCCCTCGGCACCGTTTACCAGGGCCGGCGCCACATAGTCTTCGGCCAATTCGCCTATGGCTCTGGCCACGCGGGCGTGCTTGTCGCCCCTCTTGTCCCTGACAGGGTGGCCGGCGGATACCGCCGGCCGATTACTCCGGTGCGCGCCAGGCAGCTGCGTGCCTTCGTAATCAACACTGGAGTCGGACATTCCACTCTGCCCGGAAGAAAAACCCTGGTGCACACCGCCAGCATCCGCCTGGAAACCAGCGGCATACGGGGCTTCGCCACGAGCTGCTGGTGCCGCAGAAAAGTTGCGCGGCGGTTCATAATCGTAGCGGTCTGCCGGCGGCAATGAGCTGGTGTGCTTAAGGTAGGGCGCACCGACCTCGGTTGGTTTCACCGACGGCGCCAGCGGATATTCCTCCGGACCGTAGTGCAGCCGCTTGCGGCGTAGTGGACCACGGCGTTTCACCGGCAGCGCCAGTGGATATTCCTCCGGACTGCTTGAGAGGGAGCTTCGGCTGTGGGTCTTGGCGCGACTGACCGCAGTCCCTTCGTAATCCCGCTTCTGCTTGGGGCGGAACTCCGGTGCCGGAGGGGGCGGTCCCGCGCCGGTGCCCATAGCGCGGCGCGATCTGGCAGCAGGCGTGCTTGTGCTCGGGGAGGCAGAGCCGGCACCGCCTGCCCTGCCAGCGGCCGCATGTTTAGCTGATTCAGCACCGCTGTGTCGGGAAGGATCCAGTGACATGCGCGTCGCGCCGTTGCCGGTGAGGACAGAGGCAATCACGCCGAGCACCACAACGCCAATGCCGGCGGCGACCCCTAACCGCCTTACTGCCAGTCCGCTTGCCTCGAAGGCAGACCGCCCGATTCGAACCGTAGTATCGCCGGCGGTGAGGGCGCTCCTGACGCGTCGCAATTCCCGAGCAAGCTCGGCCATCGACTGGTAGCGGGCGGCAGGGTTTTTGTGGAGCGCCTTGAACACTATCCGCTCCAGAGGCTGCGGCACCCTAATTTCCGGCGCGGCAGAAGCGAACGGAAGCGGGTCGCAGCTTATGTGCTGGTACAACGTGGAGAGCGTGTTCTTGCCACAAATGGGCAGCCTGCCTGACAGCGCCTCGTACATGATGCAGCCCAGTGAGTATATGTCCGAGCGGGCATCAAGCGCATCCCCTCGGCACTGCTCCGGGCTCATGTACAGCGGTGTTCCCAAGAGCTCCCCGGTCTGGGTCAGTTTTTCGCTCTGCCCGTCGCCGACAATGAGCTTGGCCAGCCCGAAATCCACAATTTTCACAAAGTCGCCTTCCGTCTCGTCCCTGGCCAGCATGATGTTGCTCGGCTTGAGATCTCTGTGGATGATGCCGCGGCGATGCGCGTGCTCCAGGGCTTCGCAAGTCTGAATGAAGATGTTGAGCGCGCGCAGGACTTCCAGGTGTCCTTCGGCATAGAGCAGCTCAGCCAGGCTGGTGCCCTCGACATAGTCCATGATGAGATAGAGCTGGCTGGCATCCTCGGCGCCGAAGTCGTACACAGCCACGATGTTGGGATGAGTCAACCCGGCGGCAGCCTGAGCCTCCAGACGAAAGCGCCGCAGGCTTGCATCGTCGGCGGCCCGCTCGTGCAGGACTTTTATTGCCACGGTGCGCCCGATCAAAGTATGGCGCGCCTTGTAGACAACACCGAAGCCGCCCTCGCCGATGAGCGCGACTATCTGGTAGCGATCGGCAAAGGTCCGGCCCACAAATGATTCTGGGCTCGAATCCGAGAGTCGTTCAGTGTCTCTGAACATAGGCGATAGTCTAAGCGCCAGCAGATAGCCACGAAAGCGTCGAGGGCTCCAAGGGTGATATGCCCGCACCGGGCGTCACATTCTGCAGACCGCCACCCTAAACCTTTTTCATCGATTAACCGTTTCAAAGGTCGCGGTCGGCTGCCGGCGCCGTGCAGGCGCCCGTTTGATTCTCGCGTAAAGCAAGCAGGATAGTGCTTGGCGTCCGGTGCGACAGGAACTGCCTGCTGCTGCCCGCCAACGGATCAACACCCCGCGTTTACGAAACAATCGTCGCCGGGCCTAAGACCGGCGTCTGTCCTTCAAAACCGATAAAGCGCACGATCAGTTGCTGTGGAAGATTCGTCAAACACCAGGGTCGGGGCAAGACCCGTTGCTAGATCTCCAGAGTCAGCTGGCTGGGCACCGCCGGCTCAGACTCGGAACCATCCGCGGGCTCCCGATTGACCTCTTTTGCTGAGAGTTTGACGGTTCGTTCAAGATCCGCACCGATTGAAAGCTGGCGAATTACTTTGGTCTGGTAGGGGGCATAGGCGGGCGGTTCGAACCTGAAGGAGTAGATGCCGGCCGGCAGTGTAAACTCGCAGGTGCCATCGTCTCCGCAGAAGGCGAACCCTGTGATGCTGGCCAGGTTTCCTTTCTCCTGGCCCGCCTTGGCGGCGCCCGCGGCCTGCGCATACGGCTCGTAGAGGACTTTGCACCGGCCAATCGGCTCCTGGCGCTCATTGACCACGGTAAAGCGCACCACACAACCGGAGCTCCAGGTGAAATTGACGGTCACAGGCTCGTTGGCAAGCTCAACCTGCCGGCTCAAGGAAGCGTCATCATTGAGAACTAGCCAGTACTTTCCGGCAGACAGTCCGATCAAGTAGCCCCCGTCGGCGCTGGTGACGGTGGTGGCCAGGGGGCTTCCCATGTCCTGAGCTGATGGGGCGCCGCCCTTGTCGGGATAAGCGGAGACTCTGACGCCGGGACGGGGTTTGCCGGACGGGTCCTCAACCCGCCCACTCACCTTGAGGCCGGCAGCCAGATCCACGGTAAGCACCTCGTCCCCCGGCATGTGTACGGTCCTTGTCCAGGGAGCCATGGCTAAATTAGCCGCTCTGTCACCACCGTTGGGTTGTCCGCCGACAGCCACGTCGAAGGTGCCGGGAGGCAGAACAAGCGCGAACTCACCCAGGGCACCGGTCACGGCTACGGCGGCCTTTCCCTCGCTTCCCGAGGCTTTGACCAGACAGCCGCGCACGGGCTGGCCGGACCACAGCACCTTGCCGCTCAGCCTCATCCCGTCGGCCATGACAAAGCTGCGCTGGCAGTCGGCTTCCAGCACTAAAGACCGCTCGCGCACCTCGACCAGGGAAAGATTTTCAGGAGACTGCAAGACCAGATCGTACGTACCGGGCTGGACCAGAAACTCCAGTTTGCCCTCCGGGTCCGTCACGGCCAGAGCCTTCACCCTGAGATCCACCAGGGCGAGATTGTCCTGCTTGATCTCCGGCGTGAGACTCACTCTGGCACCGGGCACCGGACTGCCATCGGACCTTGTAATCACAACCCCGAATCTCACGAGCTCCGGCAGGGTAATCTGGCAGTGGTCATCGCCCTCGAGCTGCACATGATCTAGTTCGCGGTAGATAAAAGGTCTTGCGCCGCCGGCTTCTGGAAGCCCCGCCTCCTCCTTTTCGTACCTGGCGATAAGCAGGTATCGCCCCTTCGGCAGAACCAGCTTGAACCGCGAGTCCGCATCCAGGGAATCGGAAGCCCTGTAATAAGGCGGGTCGACACCCATGGCCAGGACGCGGCAGGCGGCCAGAGGGGAACCATCGCTGGTGCGCACGCAACCGCTCAGCATATTGCCGGTTTTCAGGCTGATATTGCAGGTGGTGTTGCTCGCCACCTTCAAGTTGTCGACCGTCTGGCGGAGAAAGCGCGTGGACGCGTCAGGAACGACCTCGAGGTAATAAGTCCCGGCAGGCACGGAAAACTTGAATTCTCCGCGCGCGCCGGTGGTTTGCTTGTCGACCATGCATTTGAGCAGCCCGGCCGCCAAGCGCCAGTACTCGAAGAGAATCACCGTCACACCTGCCACCGGCAAGCCCAGGTGCCTGATACCGCCGGAGATACTGTATGAGACTTCCGAGGTTGTCAATGACCATCCCCCGCAACAACACACCACTACAGCGTGATTGTAACTTCAAAGGATGCCGTTGCAAATCGGCGCGCCGGGCGCCACGGCCGGGGCGCCGGACAGACCGTCTTCCACTGACTGCCATCCCAGGTGCAGCATGCACTCCCTGACTGTCGCGAACGACCCGGTCACAACAACGATGTCGTCGTGGCGCCGGTTAGAAAGAGCTTGCCGAAGCCCTGCCGCCACCGAACCGTGCGCGGAGGCGGTGGCTCCTGCCGCCAGAGCAACGCGGGCAATCGACTCTGCCGAGTGTACCGGACGCCTGGTGGCAGGCTCGCAGGCAAACAAATGGTCACCCGGTCGCAAAAGGTTCAAAATGAACCGCTCGGCGTTCTTGTTTTGAAAACAGCCGAGCACAAACAGGCAGCGCCGTGCCGGGAAGCCTTCGTCCAGGGCCAGCCGCAGAGCAAGGGCGCCAGCCGGGTTGTGCGCGCCGTCCAGCATGAGGCCCGCGCCATCGGCAAGCTGCATCCTGCCCGGCCAGTACACTCCGGCCAGACCATCGCCGACCGCCTCCTCCAAACTTCCAGGGAATTGCCGCAGCAGCCCTGAAGCTGCCATCAGCGCCAGCGCCACCAGCGCGTTCAATTGCTGGTGACTGCCCGCCAATGAGAGCCTCCTGCGGGCGCCGGAGAGCACGGCCAGATCGAAATCCATGTAGCTCGAGATGCTGCGCGGCGGCTTGCCGGGTTCCATGAGCGATACCACATCTGGTGGCTGGCAGTGGATAAGCGGTGCTTTCTTTTCTGCCGCGACCGCGGCCACAACCTCCAGCGCCTCCCCGGTACATGCGGTCACCACGGGCACGCCCGTCTTTATGATGCCTGACTTTTCCGTCGCGATCTGCCTGACCGTCTCTCCCAGAATTTGCGTGTGGTCCAGGTCGACGTTGGTGATGCCCACGGCCAGCGGGGAAGAGAGGACGTTGGTGGCATCCCATCGTCCGCCCAGCCCGACCTCAATTACGGCGACATCGACGCCCCGCTCGGCGAACAGATAGAAGGCCATGGCAGTGAGGAACTCGAACCAGGTCAGAGGACCCAATTCCGGGTAGCGCTTGCCGAAGTCTTCCGATAGCGTCCTTATGCGGGTGGCGAGGTCGGCAAATTCTCCATCGGAGATAGGCAGGCCGTCTACGTGGAACCTCTCGTTCCAGCGCAACAGATGCGGCCCGGTGAAGCGCCCTGTCTTCAATCCGGCTCGCCTGAGCACGCTGGCGACCATGGCTACCGTCGAGCCCTTCCCGTTGGTGCCGCCCACGTGGATGGAAGAAAAGCTGTCCTGCAGCTGGCCGGCCTCCCTCATGAAAGCCGCGACGCGCTCGAGGCGCGGCGTGCCCTTCACGGGTGAAAGACTCTCCAGGTAAAGAAGCGACTCGGAATAATCCATGTCTTACCGGCAGCCAGCGCCTGCCCGATGAGCGGGCAGCCTGACATGATGAAGCGCGAAGCGGTATTATCGCAAAGGTTGTCGCCGCCCGCCAGCCTCCTGTGTTAGGCTGGGCTGTCGCATCCCGTATATCCCAGCCCGGTCAGCTAACGAGGATTGAGGCTCCGGTGGTTCTCTTGACGCGGCAAAACACCATAGGCACCAGGCGCATCTTCGAGGGGCAAATCGTCAACTTGAGGGTGGATGAAATACGCCACCCCGATGGACATACGCTCACCAGGGAGGTGGTGGAGCACAACGGCGGGGTGGTTGTCGCCTGCCAGCCGGCGCCAGGCAAGGTTATTCTCATCAAGCAGTATCGCTACACGATCGATGAGGAGCTGATCGAGCTGCCGGCGGGTCGCCTGGAGAAAGGCGAGAATCCCCTTCTTGCCGCCCAGCGCGAGCTCATCGAGGAGACCGGCTACAAGGCTAAGGACTGGCAGGAGCTGCCGTCCATGTATTCGGCTCCCGGATTCTCGACGGAGGTCCTGTATGTCTTTCGAGCCACCCGGGTCAGTTTTGTCGGCAAATCCCTTGACGAGGACGAGGAGACGGAAGTGCTCATAATCCCGGTGGAAGAAGCATGGCAGCTGGTTGCCAGCGGTGCGATCAGGGATGCCAAGACCATGGCTGTGCTGGCGCTGTTACGGGGTTGATACCGACAGCGCAGGCAGTAAGGGAAAGCACCCGGCAGCCTGATATACTTTCCCCGGCATAGGCCGGGAAACTGGACAGGTTTTGAGGTCATCATGGCGGAGAATAAGGAAAAGAAAAGCAACGGTTTGAGCATGCCGTTGGTCGGAATGTTGATCCTCGGTGGTCTGGGCGCCATAGTCAGCGCCGCCAGCTTCGAGGTCATCAAGCACTATCCCGAGCCTGTCTCTGTTGTTCCCTACTTCGGTCCCGACATCGGTTTCATCTGGGGTGCAGTAGTCGGAGTGATAGTCGGTGGCATCATCGGTTACCTGGTCGATGATAATCACTTTGAAGAGACCAAGTACTGATCCTCACTGAGGCATCAGCTGGGCACTGGCCGGCTGCCGGATGGCGCAGCCGCGCTGGCGTGCATTGCTCCAGCGGGGACAGCCAAGGGTGGGGGTGGCTCTGGCACGCTGCCGCGCTTCCCCTTGTGATGGGGGTACAGCCAGGCAGGCTAGCCATCTGTAATACTGACCATGCTAGAGGCCTGATTCGGCTCACCGAGTGAGAGCCGAAGCCAACTGCGACCGGGCTACCCTGGCGTCCCGCAAGTCTGGCCGGCCCCCGTCCTTGCCCCTCCATAGTATGCGGCGCCTCGCCGCACCCGCCCGTCGCGCCTGCTCCAGGGACGAAAAATTTCGCCAAAAAGTTCAAAATTTCGGCTCGATTTTCGTTAAATGTCAGCCCGGCACAACTAAATTTCTGTTAATCACCAGCGGTGCCAGCGCCTAGCAAACGCCCGCTCACATTGTTGGATCGAGGACAACCTTACCGAACTGCTGGCGTGCCTCCAGAATCTCGTGCGCCTTTCGCGCCTCGGCAAGCGGTAAAACCGTGTCGACTACCGGCTTCAAGAGCCCCTTTTCAAAAAACGGCAGGAAGGCAAACATCTCCTGCCTGGTGCCCATGATCGACCCGTAGATAGTCTGGTGCTTCATGAACAGCCGCGGAATATCCACCTCCACTTTGGGTCCGGTAGTAGCACCGCAGGTAACCAACCGCCCGTTGGTAGCTAAAGACATGAGGCAGTCGCCGAAAACCGCTGGACCGACGTGCTCAAAAATCACATCGACGCCTGCCTTCGCTGTTAACTGCTTGACTCGTTCGGCAATGTTTTCCTTGCCGTGAATGATGATCTCATCGGCCCCCAGTTCTTTTGCGCGTTTAGCCTTTTCGTCGTTGCCGACGGTAGCGATGACCCGACAGTGGAACAGCTTGGCAATCTGAATGGCTGCCGAGCCGACGCCGCTACCGCCGCCCACCACCAGGACCGTTTCGTTGGCCTTTATCTGTGCGCGCGTCAGGAGCATGTGCCAGGCAGTCAAAAACACCAGCGGTATGGAAGCAGCCTGGTGGAAGTTCATGCCGTCAGGAATAGGAAAACAGTTTATGGCCGGAACGGCGACATATTCCGCGTAGCCGCCGTCGCAGCCGGCGCCCAGGATGTGGTAGTGGCGACAAAGATTTTCCTGTCCGGCCAGGCACTCTCTGCAGGTGCCGCACGAAAGCCCGGGATCCACCATCACCCTGTCTCCCAGGCAAAGGTGCTCGACCCCTTCGCCCCGCTCGGATACTTCACCGGCGACATCGCAACCGAGAATGATCGGCAGTTTCACACCGGGCAGCCCGGAGCGTACCCAGACATCGAGATGGTTCAGGGCGCAGCCTCCTACGCGCACCAGCACTTCGCCCGGCTTTGGCTTGGGCGTGGCAACCTCCAGCGGCTTGAGCACATCCGGCCCGCCCTGCTTTTCAACAACCATGGCCTTCATCGTCGCCTTCATGGAGAGCCTCCCTCTTTAGCAGCAAACGCAGGTTTGAGCATAGCAGAAGGCCCAACCCTGTCCGGCGGAAAGGATGTCGGCCGGTGCCGTCCGGCCGGCAACCAGAGCCAGCCGGCAGCAGCGACCCGCTGGCAAGCCGCAAGAAGCCTTATTCCGAGCAAGCAACTTTAAGCAGGCTCAAGGCTTGGTGAGGCTCGGCCAGGTTAAACTGTGCTTT
>DATNRD010000641.1:0-4675 GCA_036703665.1 Candidatus Obscuribacterales bacterium | reverse complement strand
ACTGCGGCACTTATCCTGCACCAGCGGGCAGCGCGTGTGAAAAGGGCAGCCGGGCGGCGGGTTGGCCGGACTCGGGAGATCGCCCTGCAAAATGATACGCCGGCTGCGATCGTATGTCGGATCTGGCACTGGAGCTGCGCTGATCAGTGCCTGGGAATACGGGTGCAGTGGTGTCTTGTAAACTTCATCACGCGCGCCGAGCTCCACAATCTTGCCCAGATACATAACTGCTATGCGGTCGCTGATGTAACGCACCACATCCAGATTGTGGGCGATGAACAGGTATGTGAGCCTGAACTCTCGCCGCAGGTCGATGAGCAGATTCAGGATTTGTGCTTGCACGCTGACATCGAGCGCGGATACCGGCTCATCTAGAATGATCAGCCGCGGGCGCAACGCCAGAGCGCGCGCGATGCCGACCCGCTGTCTTTGCCCCCCTGAGAATTCGTGCGGGTAGCGATCGGCCATTTCCCGGGACAGGCCGACCAGTTCGAGAAGGCCCAGGACCTGCTCCTGCAACTGACTGCCCGATGCTACTTTGTGAACTTCCAGCGGCTCGGCGACAATCTGGCGCACTGTCATGCGAGGATCGAGGCTGGCGTAGGGGTTCTGGAAGACGATCTGCATCTGTTTGCGCAGGCCTTTGAGGGTAGCGGAATCGCAGTTGAGAACATCAGTGCCTCCGAAGGTGACACTGCCTGCGGTGGCAGGGAGCAGCCGCAGGACCACTCTGCCGAGGGTTGACTTCCCGCAGCCTGATTCACCGACGAGGCCCAGCGTCTCGCCGGTGAAGATGTCGAGGGAAACTCCGTCGAGCGCGCGCACCGCCCCCACAAGCCGGTTGAAAAAGCCTTTGTGAATGGGGAAATGCTTCTTGACTCCCTCGATCTTCGCCAGCGCGTCGCCCTGGGGAGCAGGCTTCCCTGCGTTCTGGCCGGCAAGTGTCTGTTGGTCTGCCACTGCTTCCTCGCAATCTTCGTAGCTGCTCATGATTATAAGCTGCGTCCGGGTGCAAGCAGCCTGTGCGCATGACACCGGCCAGCGCCGGACAGAACAGGTTGGGGTAGACCCCGCCCCAGGCAATCCTGTTATCGGATGCTTCGTTTCAACGGACCGACGCAACGCGGGACGGGCGCGGCCAAACGTATCAATCAAACTTGCTTGGCGCTGAGCACGCTCAATGTTCTGGTGACGATTTTCATGAGTCTCGAAAGCAGCGGGGGGCGGGGCGTCGGCTCGGCGCTCCCCTTTCTTCTGCCGCACAAAAGCTTGACCAGGCGCGAGTGGCAGCGTTTTGCCCTGCGCCCCTGAAAGCGCCCGGGCCGCCTGCGTATATAGGCAGATGTCTCAGCGGAGCGTCGCGTCCCGCCGAGCGCGCCGTTGCGCAGCAGGCGCCACGCCTGCAGAAATTCTTGCGTAATCGTCGGGTTTCCTACCAGCCATGCCGGCAACATCGACACGGTCTGCCGGCCGATAGCCTTTTCGAGGTTGCTCTTTGTGACGGACAGATCGTGTCCGGCGACTGCGGTGAGGAATGGCAGCGCGGGATCGGCACCGCCAGTGGTGCAGCCTGCGTCGCCATAACCTCCCCAGGGGTTACCTCGTATCCGGATCGGCCTGGGCTCACGAACGTAGACGTACCAGAACGCTGTATATAGGATGGCGAGTTCTACAGCAATGAGCACATAAATGAGCATGATCGCCTCCCGGCTTGGCAAAGCCTGGCACGAATCCCGCAGAGACGAAGGGGAAGGTTATTATCGATTAAGCTTGGCAGTATTCTAACGAAACGTTACGAAAAAGCCATGGGCTTTTAATAAATCGGGAAATGTCAAGTGATTAATTCTGCGCCGCCTGAAACGGGCACGGCTGGCGGGTTTTGAACAGCCCCCTTATGCTGTGCCGGGGGCGAAAGCGGGTTGTCGAGGGGCGGTGCGCCTGTTGCGGCACACTTGCGTCCCGCGCGCCAAACCCGTCCTTCCCGCCGCCTCACTTGGGAACGGGCAATCCCACACGGGCCTGTTCGGACCTGGTAACTTACAGGGCGAACGCAGGCAGCTGGCAGGGATCGTTTCAGACTCGCTGCCGGTCGACAGCGGTTGCTTGCAGGCCCTTTAAGGACAGTCAAAAGGTGGGAGCTCCATATGCAGATCAGTAAAGTTGCAATTGTCGGCGCGGGCACGATGGGGTCTTCAATTGCCGTCGCTGTTTCGGGCAGCGGATTCCCTGTGGTTCTGAAGGATGTTGATGAAGAGGCCGTGCGAGCCGGCTTGCAGCGTGTAGACCGCCTGCTGGCGTCGATGGTCAAGAAGGGGCTGCCGCAGCACGATGCCGAAAGCCAGCGTGCGCTGATCGAGGCGGCCACCAACTACGAGGCGTTTCCTGATGTCGATCTGGTCATCGAAGCGGTGGCGGAAAACCTGGACGTGAAAAGGGTAGTGCTCAAGGAACTCGATGACAACTGCAACGTCCACGCCATCTTTGCTACCAATACCTCGAGTCTGCCCATCACGCTCTTGGCTCAGGCTACCCGCCGCCCCGATAAGGTAGTCGGCATGCACTTTTTCAATCCCGCCCACCTGATGAAGCTGGTGGAGGTCGTCCCCGGCCTGGACACATCCACAGACACGGCGCGCACGGCCGTGGAGTTCGGACAAGCGCTGGGCAAGCTGGCGGTGCGCGTGGAGGAGTGCCCTTCCTTTCTGGTGAACCGCCTGCTGGGGCGCTATATGAACGAGGCGCTCTGGTGCCTGCAAGAGGGGGTGGCGACGGTGGAGGAGATCGATCGCGCCGCTGTCGAGTACGTCATGCCGATTGGTCCTTTTGCTCTCAGGGATATGAACGGGGCGGACGTCGGTCTGGCTGTAGCCCGCTACAACTACCAGGAGTACGGAGAACGGTTCAAGCCTTCGCCGATTCTCGAGCAGATGGTGAAGCGCAATTTTCTCGGCCAGAAATCCGGCGCCGGATTTTATGAATACGATCGCGAGACGCGCAAGCGCTCCGGCCCTAATCCAGAGTTGTCCGAGGTTCTGACCGATGTGCGGGCGCTGCGAGCCGCGGTGCCCTCCGCCCATCACAACCCCGAAACCGATCAGCTTGCCAGGGTCCTCCAGACCGACTTCTCCCAGCCGGAGACTGCCATACACGCCTCGTTCAGGGTGGAAAGGCTGTTCCTGCCCATGATCAACGAGGCGTTCCTGGTGCTGCAGGAGAAAATCTGCCAGGCTGAGGATCTGGACCCGGCGCTCATGGCCGGTCTGGGTATGCGAAAGGGACCGCTTACGCTGGCTGCCGAAATTGGTCTGGCTGACTGCTTAAGGCAGCTGGAGGAGCTTTTCCAGCGACACGGGGAGCGGTTCCGCCCGGCGAACTTGCTGAAGCGCTACGTCTGGGGTGGACGCACGACGGTCGTGTAGATCGATCACAATCCATATCAACCTCCGGAAACAATCGCAGAGGCGCGACGTCCATCCGCTTGGCGGTTCTTCCTGGCTGTAGTCACCGGGCGGAAGCCGGCATCGGGGTAGAGGTTTGACTGGAGGGGCGGAATGGCGCTCTTCTATAAAGGTTGGCGTCCGTTTCTGTGCCTTCTACAGTCGGCGCTGGTGCTCGGGAGCTCGCCGGTATCGGCTGCCGTTCCTTCCTCTTCGGATTCGGAAAGGCTGGCCCGGTACGAGCAAGTTTTGTTCGGCAAACCGAAAGCGAGCCTTACCGTCTCCTCTCGCCTGCAAGCGCTGGAAACCAATCTGTTCGGCTCTGCAAAAAAAGGCACGGTGAGTGCCAGGCTCGATGCCATCGGCAAGCTGCTGGGCGACCAGAAACCATCCGTGCTGTTTCCTCCCATCGCGCCGCGTCTGGCCAGCCAGAGTCCCAGCCCTGCCGGAAGCGCGGGCGCCGGTGCCGGAAGCTACGATACAACCGGCAGCTTGCCGGAGGCGGCACCGACCCGGCAGCCTGCTCAGGCCGAGCCGGACGACAGTGCCAGAGAAATCTTGAGGCAGGCCGTTCGCCACTACAGCCAGGGGAATACGGCGGCGGCGGAACGACTCTTCCGCCGTGTTCTGGCGCTCGACCCGCGCAACGGTGACGCCAACTTCAATCTGGGCGCCATTCTGGAGTCCAGAGGGGATCTGGACGCTGCCCTCAAATACTACAAAGCTGCACTTGAGGCCAGCCCGGATGACGCGGAAATAAAGCAAGCCGTGGCCTCGACCGAGCAGCAGCTGCACGACCGCCGCGAGAAGATCGCCCGAGCCAGAGCAGAACAGGAATCTCGCGCCAGAGAGCAGCAGCGGAAGGAGCAGCTCAAGAGGCTCGCGGACAGCGCGGCGGCCGCCTATCGCAACGGCAACTATGACGAGGCGATAAAGAGCCTCGAGACGGTCGCGCGCGAGGCGCCCGGTGATGCCGAGGTTCAGTATGCCCTTGCCCAGGCCTGGCGTGGCAAGTCGGACTACAACCGGGCCCGATATCATCTCAGGCGCGCGACCTCGCTCGATCCGGCTAATGAGCTTTACCAGAAAACGCTGGCTGAGCTCGATGCCGACGTCAGGGGACAGGAGATTGCCAGCGCAGCGCCCGACGACGGGGCGCCGCCCGGGCAGATCGTCCCCTTCGATAATGTTGACCCGGCACCGCCCCGTGCGCGCGGAGGCGATCGGGGCGGGATCGG
>DATNRD010000640.1:0-22049 GCA_036703665.1 Candidatus Obscuribacterales bacterium | reverse complement strand
TCGGGACCCGGCCACGAATTATCGCCTGGCGGAGCTGTTGCTGAAAAGGGCCATGTCCACTGCGGAATCCCGTTACTGGGAGGAGCCCTGGGACGTGGCGTCCTGTCACGTAAACCTCGGTGTGCTGTATTGCCAGCAAGGGAAGTACCGTGAATCCGAGTTCCACTTTAGAAAGGCTAGGTCCGTTGCAGAGGCCGTGGGCGGTCCGTCGCACAGGGGGCTTGCGTCAATCTACGACTACCTCGGACAGACTTTGCGGGCTCAGAGCAAATATGAAGAAGCAGAAACCGCTTACAAGCAGTCCCTGGCCATAAAAATTGTCCTCTATGGAGAGAACTCACGCCAGGCCGCGGCTGGCTGGATGAACCTGGCGATGCTGTATAACGATTGGTGCAAACCTCTGCAAGAGGAACACGCCATAAGCGTCGCTTACAGGACAATGGATCACAGTGCCTTCATCACTTCGCGGCTCACGCCGGGTCCGCGACCGGTGCCCACGTTTATGCCGGCACAGACGACCGTGGCGGGTGAGCTACCGAATATGGTGTCATACGCCTGGAGCGTAATCTCCAAGGGTCCGCCGGAAGCAAGGTTGGCTGCCCGACCGGGACGAGAAAGGTTTGCTGCGAGCCTTGCACTCAGACGCCCGGTGAATAAACGCCTGGAAGCTGTGCGGCCGGGGGTAGGAACTTTCCAGCTTCTGCGATCCGCAGCGAGTCAGCAACAGCGGTGAAACAAGGCGTGCGTCGGCTCGTCCCCGACCGACGCCGGACTCGGCGATCTCGTCAAGGACGACAGCTCCGTTCTGGTGCATTACGGACCGAACGACACGTCACGTATGTCTCTAATCAGGCTCCAGCAGCCGCCGCAAGCAGCGCCCGGCGTGCCACAGGACCGCAACTTGAGCCGTTCCTCGGTGCTTCGTCAGCTCAGGTCCGCAGAGGACTGTTCTGCGAGCCGGACTAGCTCTGAGGCTTGCAGCTTTAAGCTGGCAGCAATCTGGACCAGAGTTGTATAAGAGAGATTGCGCTGGCCGTGCTCGATGCTAATGATGTAGCTTCGATCCAGTCCGGCGGTGTCTGCTAGCATTTGCTGGGTCATTCCCAGCGCAAGGCGCTGCTTACGGATGACTGCGGCTAGCGCTTGGACTAGCCATTCGCTAGACGGATTTTTCGGGCTCATTACCGGTAGTCCCGCTGCCAGACCGTCGTGTGCCGAGTGGTCGGCTCGGAGCTTCGAGATCCGGCCTGCTTTTGGCGCGGCATTACGGTCGTCAGGATTCCAGGTTTCCATTGGCAGATTCCCCGTAGTTTCCCGGCAGCGCGCACGCGTTTTCTGCGCTGAGGCCAGCTCGGACGCGAGAGCTGTGTGTCTGCTGTAGCGTTCAGTTCCGTGTGTTGGTCGCCATCCGCACCACCACGCTCGCTCTGCCAGGCAAGAACCGCTGTATAGGCAGCCAGTCAATTAGCGCGTGTTGAGAAGTCTACAGACACAACTCGATCTTGTGATGGATTTCGCCGGATGTGTTCCCCCACCTGGGGGAACGCATTGATTTTCGATGCGGCGAAGCAGCGCAGTGACTCGGCTCCACTCTTGGGAGGCACCGGACAAGTTGCCCGGCTTTCAGGCAGGCGACGACGCGGACTATATGATTCCCTGCCGGAGAGCTTTCACTGCCGCTTGCGTCCGGTCATCTACCGCAAGCTTGTCCATGATTCTCCCGAGGTGGGTCTTTACTGTTTCGGGTTTAACCGATAGCTCCCTGGCTATTTGCGGGTTGGTCAGGCCTTCAGCCACCAGGCGCAGAACGGATCTTTCCCTTGCCGAAAACCGCAGGTTGCTGGTGATTCTGTCCAGCGCGCCTCCAGCGGGAGTTGCGTGTATGGCAGGCACGGAAACTGTTACCCTCAGAACCCTCTTTGCGATGCCCGGGTCGAGCCATACGGCTCCATCAGCCACGGTACGAACGGCCAGCACGATCCGGTTGATGTCGGCATTCTTCAAGCAGTAGCCGTCGGCGCCGGCAGCGAAGGCAGCAAAGATCTCATTGTCATGCTGGTGGGCTGTGAGCATGACGACCGCGACCTGTTGTGAGCGGCGTTTGATGCGTTGGGTGGCCTCGATGCCGTCGATGAATGGCATTTCGATATCCATCAGAACCACGTCCGGCTTGAGCCGGCAGACGAGCTCTACCGCTTCCATTCCATCCCGTGCTTCGCCGATTACGGTGAAATCGTCTATCCGCTCCAGGTTGGCCTTCAATGCCAACCTGAAGGGCTCATGGTCCTCAGCAAGAAATATTTTCAGCACCTGTAGATCCGTTTTTCCGCGACGAATCGCTCTTAGAGTAAGCATTATCATTGTAGAGTAAAAGCAACATTTCAATTGTGGCTAATGCGCACGGGCAGATGTAGCGCACTTTACCGGAATAGCGCGTGGATTCCACGACACAGGACAATCCGTGCGTGGGAAACCAAACGGCATGCGCCGGGGACGGTTTGTCTCGAATGCGGAGTCACGTTGACCCTGGAAGCCGTTCAGGCACGAGGGTGCTCGAGGGGTAGCTCCACCGTCATGACAGTCCCTTTGCCCGGGACACTCCGGCAAGCGATGGTTCCGCCCTGCGCCTCCAGAAGCAACCTGCACAAGTACAGTCCGAACCTGGAGGATATCAGGCTGCTCCGCAGCCGAGAGGCGCTCGTGGACGGCTGAAACAGCTGTTCGACTTCCTCTTGGGACATGCCCGGGCCGTTATCTATAACCTCGACCACCGCGCCTGTCCCTGACTTGCGGGCAGTTACTTCGACCACCTGACCGGGTTGGCTCACGCTTATGGCATTTTGGACCAGGTTGTGAAATACCTGGTGCAAGGCCGAAGCAACGCAGGTCAGCCTCGGCGCCTCATCCGTGGCGGTCAACTTAAGCTGCACGCCGCCAAGCGCAGCCGGGTGAGCATTCAATTCAATCACTGATCTGAGGAGGGCTCTCAAGTCGGTCTCGGCGGGCGCAAAATCGCTTTCCAGTCGCTCAGTGCGGTATATTTCCAGCAAAGTCTTTGCAATTTCGAAGTAGCGCTGACTGCCTTTGCGCAGTTCAGACAGCAGTTCCCTCTCGCTACTGTCGAATCTGTCTGCATAATCTTCCAGCAGGAGATCAAAGAACATTCGCTCTGCGGCCAGGTGATTCTTGAGGTCGTGCGTGATGAGAGTGGCCAGGGCGTCGCGCTGCCTCTGGAGGCGCTTGCGTTCGCTGATATCGTGAAATACTGTCACTCCGCCGACAATCTGACCTTCAGGACTGGTGATGGGTGCTGCGTGGACCCTTACCCAGACGCCGTCGGGTGGAAGCAGGTAGCCGGTGAGCAGACCTTCCCGTTCCACGGAGCGGTTCTCGCGCATGGCGATGACAATTGGTTCCTCTCCTTCTGCGATCGGGGGCTGTCCCTTCTCCGGGGCAAACTGGTATTTGAGTCGAAACTCTTCTCTAGACAAATTCGCGACGTTCCATCCGGCGAATCGCAGCGCGCTCTGATTTGCCAGAACCAGCTGAAGATCTCCATCGAAAACAATGAGTCCGTCGCCGACGGCGTCCAGCACTGAGCCCAGCCATTTGGCATAACTCTCGGCCGACGCGCGCGAGGCCAGAAGACCTTCGACATAGCGTCTGGTCAGACTCTCCAGCTCTTGCCGAACTCGAAACAACTGTTCGGCGGTGGGGGTTAATTTAGCCGGAGGATCAGCCATGCTTATGTTTGCTCCCGACTCCGGAAGCGATCTTCCAAATAGCCACTTCGAACAGCCCAGGACGTCAGTTCGTCACGGAAATTGTACATGATCGAGGGTCGTTGGACGTATTTATGAGGTAAGGGTTCGGCCAGCACAGGTGATGGAACCCGGAAACTGTCATCCCCTGTTTGAATCACCAAATAAAGCGATTACGAACGGCGCGCTCGTGGCTGCGTTGTCGCGACGACTGCAACTCGAGAGAGTTTCCCGTGGGATGACACTGGAAGCGCTGGCGGAGGCGAGCGGCCTGGATCCTGGATTCGTTGCCAGCGTCGAGCGGGGTGAGCGACTCATATCGTTTACGAGGCTGTTCCAGATTGCAGCAGTCCTAGGCTTGCCGCCGTCGGAGCTGGTAAGGTTGACCGAGCGAGATCTTCTGGAATGAGATCAGTCAGTCGATGTGGCGCCGAGCTGTCGCCAGAGGCTAAGCCTTCCGGTGGGACCGGTCGGCTGCCTGGAGCTGACGCAGAACATCGTCGAGCCAGGTGCGATACCAACTGAGGAAAGTCACACGTTTTTGGTCGTGCTGGAGCAATGGGTAGAGACCTTTATAGTCCGCCCTGTCGTCGCACCAAACATGTCCAGCTTCAGGTCCGGTCACGACGAGCCACTGTCTGAGTGCGCAGCCCCGGTGGCAAATGGGAATTGCACCGTTGACGTTCTCTGCACTCCGGTAACGCGCGTCGAAGGCCTTCCAGGCTGTCTCGTCACCGTCTTCGTCCGGCAAGCCGTTGAGATCATTCCACGGCTCACTGTGCGGAAATGGCTTTGAGAGGGTCCCAATCAGCCCCTCATTTTCTCTCCACCGAGCGTGACCGTGGCTATCATCCATCTCTCCGAGCTTGAAGAGTCCATGATAAGGACCCGCCCCGCCATTGGCGACCTGTATTAAAAAAGCCCGATAATCCACAGGCAGCACGACATCATGCGCGTATTCGAACTGCTGAACTTCGCGTCCGGTAAGCGGCGGATTCAGTCTAAAGCCGTGACTTTCGCTGCCGAAGACTCGCAACCTGTGCGGAGATTGCTGCAACTGCATGAGAGCCGACCGCACTCTCTCTAGATCCTGGTCCATTGCCATCGCACCGATCGCCCGCACATGTTGAAGTCGCCCAAATTCCTGTCAGCAAACCATTGTACCCGCCCTTTCTGGTAAGCCGTGACCTGGTTACTATTCGCCGGGAAGTCGGTCCTTAGTATCGGCTCGGACCATTATCCTGTATACATAGAACCGGGACTAGCGCGTGCTCGCTAAATCGTCTGATTGTCTTGCTCCTCGCAGTCCTCGGGCTTTCAGACGGGTGTGACCGCTGGCTGGTCGGCCAGCGCTCGGGCGGGTGTGCGGACTTCGTTTCAGGGCGCGTGCGCGGGGGCATAGAGTGATTGTCGGCACATGCAGCCTGCTGGCGGCCTACGGATGAAGCAACCGGCCATTGTCACTGATTACACGCGGCTTCAGCTCAATGTGAAGACGGCCCGCGCCGTGGCGGCTTTGATGGCAGCCGGTGCGGTTCTGCACAACGTGCAGCTGGTCGAAGTGGCGGTGGCCTGTCTGCCGCTTTGTTTTCAACTGAACGCCCCGCGGTGGGTCAAGACGCTCGCCGCTGCGTTTTTTGTGCCGTTCGTATTCATGGGACTGATAGGGGTGTTCCTGGCACAGCCGCATGAGAGTGCCTTTTCAGCGCTAATCATGTCCCTGTACTACTTTGGTTTTCCAGTGGGATTCATCAGCGTCGCGGTCGTGGCGGCGTGGCTTGGGATTTGTAAGGTGTCCACAGGCGCCTGCAATTGCCTGTTCGGCTCTGTTCACGCGCTCGAGGTGCTTTCGGGGCAGGCTCGGGCAGCCAACCGGCCGCTGTTTCCGGCAGACCGCGGCTTTCCACGGCAAGTGCCGGTTCCGCTTGCCGGACGCACACCCACGACGACGATCTCCGGCTTGCATAAAAGCCGCCACGGAAAACAAAAAGATGCTTGAATGGAAGGATATTGATAGGCAAACTGAGGACCTCCAGCTGCTCGCTTCTGGTCCGGGCTTTTGCCTGAGAACGTCCGATGTCCAGGGTCGGGGTGGGAAATGGCTTTCAACCAGACAGGTGATACGCAACTGGCGGTGGTCGAACCGTCCGTGGAAGAAGATGCGCTAGTGCAGCGATTTATCGACGCATCGCGGGAAATTGCGCCGACGGTGCAGGTCACGCTGGCCAAACGCATAGTGCGCCCCGGCTCCAACCGCGTCGTCTGTCTGGCGGCCCGTACGAGCGTGCCTTTAAGCGATGATGAAGCCGCTTCCGTATCTGACCTCGCCCTTCGACTTTCTGACGGAACCAACGTCGTCCTGTCGCTGTCATTTTTCAATGATACCGAATACAGTGACTGCCTCTCACTGGCCCGGTCGGAATTCAACCCCCAGCGCTACTCCGTTCGATCCGAATCGAGACTGGGCGCGGTTCTCGTTGCGCTGGCGATTATCGCCCTGTCCGGATTCTGCCTCAGCGCCAGCGGGACCGTCACCCGCTTGCTGCAGCGGGAAAGAGCCGCTGCAACTGCTTTTCATAGCAGTCGCACGCCTCAGGCCAGAACGGCGACCGTGCGTATCGGTAAGTCCTGGCAGCGACCGCGCCCGGCTGAAGCTGCAAGGTCACCACGGGCGCGTGGGCGGACGCAATCGCAGTCCCCATCGAGGGCAAAGCCAGCCGTCGCGAGATCAACTCGTAGTAAGGGCGCGTATTCCCGCCGGGATGCCATGCTCGTGCCACCGCCCCCACCCGTGGTTTACACCATGCCCAGCGGTGTGCCGTTCGATTTTTATCGATTTGATTTTGCCCGGTCACCGGTGGTGACCAAGCCGGTGGTAAATCCCGGGCTGAGCGGCAAGATTCCCGGCGCTAAGGCAGAGCGTGCTGCACTACCGGCGGCCGGTGGCGGCACGTCGCCAGAACGCAAAGCCTCGTCCGGGGTCGGACCTGCTCACGAACCGAAGCTTTCTCCTTATGCGAAGCCGCCCGCGGCTCGGCAGGACGTTTCGCTGTTCCCAATCGCGGCTGAGCCCGCGCGGGCTTCTTTTTCCGGCAATGCCATATTGCAGGGCGCCCCCGTGCCAGACCAAAGCCCTGCGCGCACTCCAGCCACCCAGGCAGCGGCAAGCGGGACAGCGGGATTGAGGGCCCCGGTTCCGGGGGACGAAGGCGCCGACGTTCAATTGGAGCGGCTTGTCATGCCGGCTCAGTTGCCGCAGCGCTAGAGCGCCTTCAGAAACGCGACCAGGTCCTTTTGCTCCTCGGCTGTGAGCTTGGTTTGCAAAACAACGTTGAAGAACTGGACCGTGTCGTCGAGCGTCAGCAGCCTGCCGTCGTGCAGGTAAGGTGGGGAATCCTTTATGCCGCGCAGCGGAAACGTCTTAATCGGGCCGTCGGCCGAGGCCATCCTTCCGTTTATCATGCGCGGCTTGTAAAAGCGCTCGACGTGCAGGTTGTGCATGAGGTTGTCGGTGAAGTAGGGAGGCGTGTGGCAGGCGGCGCACTGCCCCTTGCCGTAGAACAGCTTTTCGCCTCGTAGCTCGGCTTCGGTCGCCCTGGCTGGGTCGAGCTTGCCAAAGACGTCGAGCTTCGGCGCGGGTGGGAAGTCCAAGAGCTCCTGAAACTCTGCCATGAAGTGCACTTGTGAGCCGCGTTCCAGGGGATTTACGCCCTTCTTGGTGGCAATCACTGGATCGCCGTCGAAATAGGCGGCCCGCTGCTCGAACTCGGTGAAGTCCTCCACGGATCTCAGCGCCCTTTGTGAGCCGAAGAGCCTTTGAATGTGCACACCGCGCAGCGTGGGCGTATCCAGCCTGTGGCGGAACTCTTGCGGTCTGATGTCGCCGACCAGGTGGGTTCCGGCGTTTGTGTGCCCGTTTGCGTGACAATCGAGGCAGGCAACACCGCGGCTAGGTCTGAGCGTGCGCCGATCTTCCGTCTGGTTGAACTGTTGCTGCGGGAAGGGCGTGACCAGCAGGCGCAACCCCTCCAGTTGCTTCGGGTTCAGTATGCCGTTGAAAGTCTCGTAATAGTTATCGATAGTGATGAGCTTCCCGCGGCTTACGTCGCCCAGATCCGGGCGAGTGGTCAAAAAAATCGGTGCGGGAAATTCGGGCAGGAAGTGATCGGGCAGATCGAAATCGAGGTCGAAGCGCGTAAGATCGCGCCCCTCCTGGCGCTTGATTTCGTCAATGGCAAAATGCGGAAAGAGCATGCCGCCTTCCGGATGATTAGGATGGGGCAACGGCATGAAGCCTTGCGGGAAGAGATCTTTCTGGCGGATTTCGTCGGGCGTCATCGCCGCCAGTTGCTCCCAGGTCACTCCCTGCGGTAGTTTTACCCTGATGCCCTCCTGGATTGCTTTGCCTTTCGTCATCGTCGCGTCTTTTGCCGGGCGGTTGCTCAGGTCATACCGTTCGCTCAGTAGCGCCTGTTGCCTGGCCATGACCTTGGGCTTGTCAGCTGTCATCTTGGCTACGATTGCATCGAAGGATTCCTTAATAACCACCGGCAAATAGCTGGAGGTGCGTTGAAGGTCATCGGCGCGCACGATTCCGACAAGCAGCAATGAGGCGATGATCGAGGACGCCGTGACGGCCGCAAACTTGACAGCCCGATTGTGCATGTAATTTCTTCCCCTGGCTGGAGATGAGTTTTTCATTATCTTCCCTTGGAAAGCCTGTTGCAACGCTCGTAAGGGGCAGCGGAATCGAACCACGGCAAGTCAATTGATTTATTGGCCAGAGGGTCTTCGCGTCGGCGCGGTGAGCAGGCGTTAGTGCTGGCAACCGGAGATCACTGCGTGGCAAGTCCTCTCAGGCAGCCGGCAGAGCAAAGTAAAAGGTCGAGCCCTCGCCAAGCCTGGATTCGACCCAGATTCTCCCACCGTGGCGCTCGATGATCTTCTTGCATATGGCCAGTCCCAGCCCGGTGCCGGCATATCCCTCCGGCACATTCAGGCGCTGGAAAAGTCCGAATATTCGATCGGAAAACTTCATGTCGATGCCGATGCCGTTGTCGGCAACTGAAAAGGCCCATTCATGCCCCCGCCTTTCCGCCGAGATGTGAATGCGTGGCTGTCGCTCGCCGCGGAACTTGATGGCGTTGTCGATCAGGTTCTGAAATAGTTGTGCCAGCTGCTTAGGGTCTACATTAAGCGTTGGGAGGGCACCGTAGGTGATCTGAGCGCCGGTCTTATGGACGACGCGCCGCAGGTCTTTTAGCACTAACTCGAGAGCCTGCCGGCAGTCCGTGGCGGTGAGCTCGCCTCCCTGCATGCCAACGCGTGAATAGGTCAAAAGATCATCGATCAGCGTCTGCATTCTCTGGACGGCATCGACGATGAAGCCGAGATTCTCGTCGGTGTCAGCATCGAATTTCCCCTTGTGTGTCTCAGCAAGTATCGACACGTAACTCGAGACTGTTGCCAGCGGTTCCCTCAAATCGTGGGCTGCCAGGTAAGCAAATTGTTCGAGGTCCGCGTTGGAACGCGCGAGTTCCGCGGTGGTGTCATGCAGCTGCTGCTCTGCCTGTTTACGAGCCGTTATGTCGTGGATAAAGGCGCAGAAGCTGTAATCCGTTCCCACCTCCACAGGGAACACCGCAAGCTCTACCGGGAACTCATGCCCATCCCTGTGTTGCGCTGTAATCTCTACGCGCTTGTTAATTACGGGACCATGACCCGTTTCCACATACCTGCGCAGCCCCCGCTCGTGAGCTTCGCGGAGGTGCGGAGGAATGATAGTTTCGGACAGCCGCTGCCCGACTACCTCCTGGCGGGAGAAGCCAAACATGGCTTCCGCCTGGCGGTTCCAGTCCGTGATCAGTCCGTCCGTGTTGATGGCGACGAAAGCGTCATATGCCCTGTCGATAATGAGCCGAGCAACATCGCCAAGCTGCATTCCGGGCGGTATCCGTGCCAATACCTGCCCCGTGTTTTCGAACTCGTCCATATCCCCCCGATCGGCCGGCATATCACCGCGTGCTGCCCGGCCGCCAACCCCTCCATTTTCCTATTTTCACCCCTCGGTCCGTCAAGCCGGCGGCGCGTTCAGGCTAAAGGCGCCTTTACGTGCGGCGCCCGGAGGCGTCCGCGGACGCTGTAGACTTATGTGCATGAGCGAGAAGGGTGCGCAAACAGGCCGGTCGTGGGCGGCGGTGGAGTTCGAGGTCGGCGCCCAGCAGGAGGATCTGGCCGGCTGGCTGGCCATCCATTGCGGTGCGACCGGCTGTCAATTGACGCCGCTGGATGGTTCGCGGGTCCTGGTTCATGCAACCTTCGAGAGAGCGAGTCTGGCGGAGAGCGATGTGGCGCGCCTCCAGGAGACTCTGGAGGAGTATGGGCTGGCGGCTGCGCTAAAGAGCCTGCGCGTCAAGCTCATCCAGGAGGAAGACTGGCTGGCGGAGTGGAAGAAAGGCTTCGAGCCGTTCCCTGTGGGCGATCGCTTGATTGTCTGCCCCCCGTGGAGGAAGGACAGCCTCGGCGCAGAAGAAGCAGGCGCCCGCCGCATGCTCGTGCTGGAACCCGGGATGGCATTCGGCACCGGTCTTCATGCCACTACCCGGTATTGCCTGCGCATGCTCGAGCGTTTTGCTCCGGGCGAGGACGTGGTCGACGTGGGAACGGGGAGCGGCATTCTGGCCGTTGCCGCGGCGTTACTTTACCCGGGCTGCCGGGTTACTGCGGTCGATATCGATCCGGTGGCGCTGGGCGTGGCTAGGGAAAACATCAGGCTCAACGCGGTCGAAAGCCGGATAGAGCTTCTGGAGGGAAGCACGGAGGTGCTGGACGATCAGGCTTTCGATTGTATTTTGTCGAACCTGACCTGTGAGGACATCGTTGCCTTGCTTCTGGAGTATCTGCGGCTGCTGAGACCGGACGGCATTGTCGTATGCGCCGGCATCCTGGCGGAAAAGGCTCCCACGTTGGAAAGGGCGATAGAGCAATATCCATTGAGCATTGTCGACCGAGAGGTAGACGGTACCTGGGCCGGAGTTGTGATGAGGCGGATGCCCGTGGTTGTCCGGCACGCCTGAGCCTTGGCAGAACGAGGCGGCCCGGTAGCCCCGAGATCCTGGTATAATCAAAGATTGCTCGATTGCGTCGCACCCTGAAAATCCGCTGTACTTAGCCTATCGCTCATGGGGGCGTTTAGATTCGACAGGGTTGTCGGGTCATAGGCTGCAGGTCGAGGTTGCTGGGAACCTCGTAAAAAAACCTGGCAAAACAACAGACGCCAATAACGTCGTCAAGTTCTCCACCAACCGCGTCGCGGTTGCTGCCTAGTCTACTTAACTAGGTGTGGAACTCAGTAGCGGCCTGACCACCCGCTGCTATTGGGTCAACCATGGTGGTTGCAGCTGAGGGAAATTAGCGGTTGATAGCTCAGCCTAAGACATAATCGCGAACCCGGGTGGCCGTCCAGGCCGCTTCCAGCGGGCTTTTCGGAGCGACTGGAATAATTCTGGACTAAGCCTGTAGATGCTTATGGGTCAGCTTCTCTGGACGCGAGTGCGATTCTCGCCGCCTCCACCATTTATTTTTCAAACAGGGCTCAAACGGTCGTAGGATCAGGCTTTCGCGCATTCTCAATAAGGGGGATGTGCGCAAGTGTGGCCGCTGTTGTGGCCCGTCAAAATATTTGATTTCTTGGATTCCGAACACCGAAAGCATCTGAATGCGACAGACTCCTTAAATCGATACTGTTGCATTGGTCCTCGCGCCGGATATGTCTTTTCCAGCTGTGAAGGAACTGATTGCATGCGCTTCTCTCCTTGATAATATTGGCGGCTACGCCTTTGCTTCTGTTCCCAATTCTGATTGCTTCAATTACAAATGCGTCGCCAATCGGTCTTAACTTCTTCTTGAAATGATTGTCCAAAACAACGACAATCTTGTCATTTCTGCTTGCCAAACGTTAGAAATTCCAGCAATACCGAGCGCATAGTTTCAAGATCAAAGTCATCGCGATAGAGCACATGCTCTCGAATCTTGACGAATCCCATCTGATCGAGAGACTGGAAATATGTCCCGACGATCTCTGCTGCCGAAGTCACAGCAGCCACGTCTGCATTTTCTATCAGGATGCCTTTGCACTCAGCGAACGTCTCTTCATCAAGAAGACAAAGAATTCGATAAACGTCAATCGCATGGTGTCCAGATTTTTCCGCCTCTCCCTTCGCAAGCCTGTCTCTAAACGCATGTAATTTCATAACCAGCAGTGTCGCCGGATGCGGAACAAAGAGATTTGTATCTTCACCATCCGGTCTTTTACCTATAGGTCGCAAATGCTCCGAGAGCCCTACAGCCTCGTCGGTCAAATATGCATGAAGCTGCACATTTCCTCTTGCACGCGCACGCGGACGACGGACTTGCACCTTCTTCGCCAGCTCCTGATCGGTAATCGGTCCGGTGAGAAAGTTGATCTCAACCCGCTCCGTATCTGAGAAGTGCTTCTCGAAGTGAAGGAACTCTACTCCCTCGATCACCGTATAGCCCAGACCATCAAGACATTTGCGAATGGCTTGCATCTGTTCAATACTGGCAAGAATACTCGTCTCAAGAAAAATGTCGAGATCAGCAGTAGCTCTGGGCACGCACCAAGCCTCGCTCCGTATCAAAGTTGGTTTCGACTCGTCTTCTTCCATTTGGTTTTGACAGAGAAAGAGCCCGAAGCCTCCTCCGAGAATTAGCTTCGAGCCACAATCACACATGGCTCCTTCCAACTCAATAAGCGCTCGATTCAGTAGTTCAAAACTCATGGAATCCTCACCTGACTCGGTTCCTCGATTCCTTTCAGAATCAGCTCCCTGACCTGAGCGGCAGCTTCCCTCTCCCTCTTGTCCCCTTGCATTAGTTCGAGATAGCACTGTAGAGGCGAGGAATACTCTACCTCGTTGTCGGTCCTCGCATCAAAGAACACGGTAGGATCATCTGTCTGAATCAGGCGGAAGTTGGGAAATCTTGATGTGCTGTCAACTTGCTTGTTCAGAGCCGAAACCAGCCTCGATGGATCGATGTCGCAATACATTTCCACAAGTGGTTCTCGGGCCATTGTTGCGTATTGATTCACAGAGCAGGCTCCAGTCACAACAGTTCTTGCTCCACTCACCTTTCTAGCGGTATTTGCTATTACCCTCGACACATCACTTTGAGCGCATTGCAATTTGCCAGCCGTCTCCGCCAAGCGTTCCGGTTTCTTACCGTTGGCAACGAGCCTATCCAGCAACTTTTCGGCCTGTACTAATTTGATAAGCCCCTTCTCTTTCCAGATAACAACATCGGCTTCCAGTTGCTTAAGCGCCTTCGAAACTGTCGGTTGTGTAATAGTGCCAGAACGCGACTGGATTTCTTCCACAATCTCCGTCACCGATTTATAGCTCGGTTTCAGCAGAAACGCCCTTGCAACCAGCGAACTCGTTCCTTCATATACGTTCTTTACCGTCCGCGAGTCTCGATACGCATTCGGCTTGCCACTCCTGATGATCAGCACTTTTCCGGGAATGACAATAACCCCATTGCCACACAGGTCGATGCCACTTACTCCCTCTGCCTCAAGATTTAGCACCTGTTCCTCCGACAGCCAGGGCGTTATGACTATCGGGAACGCCGACAGCTTATCTGCCACAAAGCTGGACTCCCTGATTGCATCAAATACAGTCCGGTCACTACTGTACCTTTTAATAGCGGCGGCGAAAGTAAACTTCTCTTTGTTCCAGGCGGCTTCGAGAACAGCATCGCATCCCCAATCCTTATTGCGCACGTTCTTCTTTAATAGGCGGAATTTGAGCGGCGGAAACAGTAGCTCGCCGCTCTCGATCATGGTCAGGATTTTGGTTTCCGATAACATATTCTTATTTATATCAATATTCCCGCGTGGGAATTTAGAGGATGGCTGGAATTTCCCATTCCAATATACCATACTATTCCCGCGCGGGAATATCTTAAAGTCGGAATACCAGCAGAGATCGTCCATCCAGCAGGTCTTGACTAGCCGCGCTCTTTTAAGGATGGCGACGCCGGGCGAGATGACGGGATGAGAGTTACTGGTAAAGCCGCCGTGCCATCGTCATTTGCGATTTTAGCGCGGCGTCAAGACAATATTGGCAACGGTTTAGTGTGCCTTGGCTGCATTGGCTCGGCGCAAGCTCGAATCCAGGATGAGCTGTTCGCGGTGGGGTGCCTCGGCTGCGCCCGGCGCTTATTTGAGGTCCTGGAACTAGCCGCCGAGGTAAGCTCAAAGGGTGTGTAAAAGCTTGAAATAAAGCGAGGGCAGTGTATCCTCGGAATGCTCAAAGTTCAAAGGAGGCACCGCCATGAAAAAGCAAAACAGAAAGGAGCAGCAGCCGTCAAGAGTAGTATTCGAAGGTCTTGAGACTTTCGCCAGGGCGGAGATTCAAAAGCGGCTTCAGGAGCTGTTGTAGGAAGAGATCACGGAATTCCTGGGACGAGCTCGGAGCGAACGGCGAGTAAACATCGATGAACCGCGCCTGTATCGCAACGGGCATGGAGAACCAAGGAGGCTGACCATGAGCCTGGGCACAATCGAACTGAGGCGTCCGCGCTTGAGAGGACAAGCAGAACTTGAGAAGCGATTTGAGAGCCGGCTTCTGCCGCTGTTCGTCAAGCGTGCACGCAAACGGTTTCCGATTCGATCCCAGAACGCTACCTGCACGGTCTCGCCGAAGCGGACTTCGACCTGGCGCTGCGTGGCTTACTCGGGGAGGACGCCCCGCTGTCAGCCAGCACGGTGGCCCGACTTAAAGCGAAGTGGCAGCTTGAATGGGAGGAATGGAAACAGCGTCCACTGCCGTCCGACATAGTCTATCTGTGGGTTGACGGCGTGTACGTGAAAGCAGGCCTGGAAAAAGACAAGGCGGCACTGCTTGTCGTGCTTGGCGCCAGGATCGATGGCTCGAAAGAGATCCTGTCGGTGACGCCAGGACACAGGGAATCGACCGAAGCTTGGTCGGCAGTTTTGCGAGATCTGAAAGCGCGCGGCATGAACTGCCCCAAGCTGGTGGTCGGAGACGGGCACCTGGGAATCTGGGGAGCGCTACGGAACGTTTTTCCTGACGCTGCATAGTAATGAGTGAAAAACTACCCCAAAAGTCCATCAAAATCTGTGGCCCATTTTGTGGCCCCTCATGTGTCCATTCGGGACCATTAGCGCCACTTCGCGCAAGCAACAAAAATCCCGAAAGCAGCACCATCAAACAAAATCAATTGACGAGTCTTATTGAGAATGGCTGCCCAGGCGAGTCTCGCCGCCTCCACCATTTACTTTTTGAGACGCTGCACAGGCTAAAGTCACGACCGCCCTGAGAGAACCCTCCGGAGCCGCCCTGGCCCGGTTTCTAGAGTGCTGTGACATCGACGGGGCGAAAATCTCAAGTTTGATCCGTCAGGTTCACCGGTCCTTTTTGTACCGCTAACGGAGCAGCCGCCGCGGCTGCCAGTCCGGACGGAGGGAGGTTCAGGATCTCTTCGACCGAACGCCGGATGGTTTCACAGAGGCGATCCAGAGGGAGATCCTCTTCGCCGGTGCCAAAGGGATGCTCCTTGGCTTCTGCCACAACTTCGAGGCCCAGAACCATGTAAACGCCGATCGCCACGAACGGCACATCCCAGTATCCCAGCGACGGTGCCAGCGCCCACGGCAGAAAGAGCACATAGAGGAATATCATGTGCAAGATCATGCTCTTGTGCGCAAGCGTTATGGGCGAGAGACTGATGCGTTCGCAGGCTCCCAGTATGTCGGCGAATGAACGCACGTGCGCATCGAGCATCAACAGGCTGAAGCCATCTACCTGATCCTGCTTGCGCCACCTTGCCATGAGCGCATACATGTCCAGGACCGGTGCCATGGGCCTGCGCTGTGAGGCAACCGGCGCCGCCGATCCTTCCTTCTCGTCACTGATCTGCCGCAGGTGATCTTTAAGGCAGTGGGCGAATTCGATCATCAATCGCCCGAACTGCTGGCGTTCTTCGCTATCGACGTCAAGGAGCCTGTCAGCTTTGACGCTGGCGTTTCTGATGTCGTTTACGAGCTGGCCCCAGAGTCGTCGCCCTTCCCACCAGCGATCGTATGCGCTGTTCGTTCGGAATACGAGCAGTAAGCTGAGAATAACACCGACAAACAAAGCACTGTTTGTCTCCAGCAGTGCCTTGCCTGATGTTACCGCTGGAGCCACCATAGTTGCCGCAGCTGAGTACAGGCCGACCATCACCATAATTGGCGCCAACCGCCACAGTAATGAGAAGTGGAACAGTCCCTTGAACAATTGCGAATGAACAGCCATTGGCCGACCCCAAACAGTCACCGGCACAATTATATGCGCGGGTGTTCGACCATTGCCCGACGGCAGCCGGTGGGACGTCCGTTTAAGGCGGCACTGCCACACCGGCGGTGCTGCTGGCAGTCGTCCCCGGGGCTGCGGTAGCAAGGGAGGCAGCGGTGGCCATGGCATCCGCTTGCCGGTCGGACCTGAAGCCTATCTGCGGTGAGCGGACCCGTACCCTGTTCGTTCTTACAGGACATAAGAGACCGCAAGGAATACGAGCAGCGTCTGAAGGACTTTCATGCCATGGTTTCACAGAAGCTGCGCTCATTGTTGACCTCGATGGGCGGCTCCCTGGCGCTTATCGCCGGCGGCTCATCCGTCTGGTCGATGACATGCTCGACATGATTAAAATCGAGGCAGGGAAAGTCGATCTGAAACGGCCGGAGACAGGTCCCGGAGAACTGGTCGATACGGCGCTCGAGTCACTGCGTGGACGGGCGGAGCGTGAGCTCGCGCTCCGCCAGCCCACGCGACGGGTTGCCGGACCTGCTAAGATATTCATTGACCGAACGGTCGGTAAATGATGGGAAGCCCATCTGCCGGCCGGCTCGGACGGCACAGGTCCGCAAGTAGTGGTCTTAAACCCGAGGAATTATGCCTGAGAACCGTACTGCCAAAGCCAAAGGGACTGCTGGGTCGTCGATTCAGGAGTCGCAAATCGTACCGCCGCCCACCACGCACGAGCGCATGCCCGATCCCGAGCAGCTGCTGTTGAATGCCGAGGACGCACCGGCGCTGACGGACAGGTTGAATATCTTCCCCTTCGACTGGCGGGTCGAGACGCCGCGCTTGATGGACATTTATGAGGATGCCCGGGACCCGGGCTGGTCGCCCAGCAAGCTGCCGTGGGACAGCCTCGATGTGGAGAGCCTCACGCTTGACCAGCGCTACGCCATTGCGTACTGGTTTGCCTTGCTTTCCGTCTTTGATGCCTCCGGCCCGGCAGTTTTCGCCAGGGCAATGATTCATGCCTACGAAACGCACGAGGAGGATCCCATCCGCAAATGCTTCTTCTCCGTTACTCGCGATGAGATGAATCACGAGGAGGTATGCGGTCGGGCGATCACCAAGCTGACCCCGAACGGCCCTCTCGGGTATGAACCGAAAACCTTGCTTGGCCGGCTCGCCCGCAACAATGTGGAGTGGCTCTACCACAACGGCGCTCGATACTGGAGAGGGTACAAGAAAGCCGTCGAGTATTACCCGATGCCGATATTGTTCAGCTCCTTCCTGTTCGGCGAGGTCGCCTCATCGACGCTCTTCCACAGCATGTACGAGAGAACGACGATTCCGGTATTCAGGGAAGCGTTCCGCAACATCGGTCGCGACGAGGGACGGCATCTCAGTTTCTGCCTGGCTCTTCTGAAAGAGGTTCTGCCCAAACTGACCGATGAAGAGAGGGACACCGTCACCAAGCAGTTCCGCGCCGGCTTCGTGTTCCTCTCCGGGATTCTGTACGAGCCGCCGGAGGAATTCTGGCAATTACCCCCCACCTTCCTGCCGGCTCAGCGCCTGCTCGAGGAGAAGGCCAGAGAAGCCGGCTTCGGCATACTCACCGTCGAGGAGCGGCGCGAAAACTGGCGGACAGCCGTTGTGCGGCTCAAGACGATAGTCGAGCCTTACGGTGTCAAGTTCCCGGCGCTTCCGGAAATCGATGTGGATGGAGAGTCGGTCGCCTTCGACGCGGACAAGATAGTGCCGATCTTCTAAGGGGGCCGCGTTTTCCCTTTGCCTGCCCGCACCTGCCGGGCAAACATGCATGGTCAGACCGCGCGCAGACAACTACGACGAACGGCGGCAGGAAATTCGTGACGCTGCTGCCACCATTTTTGCGGAGCGGGGCTTCGACGGTACATCCATCGCCGACATTGCTCGTAAGTGCGGTGTTTCCAAAGCGCTTCTATACCATTACTACGACTCCAAGGAAGCGCTGCTCTATGACATGCTCCACTCGCACTGCAGGCTGCTGGCCGAAACCGCGACCGACGCCCTGCACGAGCAGGCTGGCCCGGAGCTACAACTTCGCAATCTCGTGCGCGCCCTCATGCGCTTGTACATGGGCTCGCGCGACAAGCATGTGGTGCTCCTGAACGATCTGCACTGCCTTCCAGCAGACCAGCAAAGCGAGATCCGAGACCTCGAAAGGCAGGTGTTGCAGGTTATCAGAAACCTGCTGGCGAAGCTCAGACCGGATCTGGATGCGCCGGTCATCGCATCGCTGTCCATGTATTTGATGGGTGCAATCAACTGGACCTACACCTGGTTCAATCCGCATGGTCCCATGTCGGCCAGGGAATACGCCGACCTGGCGACTGCCATTTTTCTCAATGGCGTGCTCGGGGAGCTCCCGGCTGCATAGCGGGCATCCATCCCGTTCTTGTCACTTCGTCAATCGCCACATGACCAGCGGGATTCAGATTCAGGAACTACAGAAGGGCACGGGCGAGCTTGCGGAAAGGGGCAAGTGGGCCGTGGTTCGTTGTCGAATTTTCTTGAACCGCGGCGAGGAGGTCGACCTGTCAGATGGCGGCCCGCTCAGGTTCCGGATAGGAGCGCGTCGAGTGATCGCGGGTCTGGATAAAGGCATAATCGGCATGAAGGTCGGAGGCAAAAGGCGCCTGCGCATCAGTCCCCACCTGGCATACGGTGAACGGGGGGTTCCGGGAAAAATTCCGCCCCACGCTGTAATGGTCTCTTTCCGCTCGCGAACTAGAGGTCCTAGGGTTGATAGTCGAGGGCCTGAGCAACCAGCAGATTGCCGAGCGTCTCACGCTCAGCATCGAAACGGTGAAAAGCCATGTCCGCCACATTCTCGAAAAGCTAGTGGTCAATGATCGTACGCAGGCTGCCGTGAAGGCTATTCGTGACGGGCTCGTTCGGCAGAAGCTCTCGGCATAGAAAGAGCGTGCCTCTGCTATCGATCGTCAGCGCGACTGGTAAAGCAATAAAGAAGCTATCCAGACCCTGGCCCGAACTGCCGGGCGTGGGGCGCTTCTTGCTAGGTGCATGAGCGAACTCTAATCTTTTGTGTTGAACCTTTTCGACTCTGTTTCCGTCGTAGGGAGCACAACCCTGATCGATTCCGGAGGTCTCTTGAAATGAAACGCTCACTGGTCCTGGGAATTGCTTCGGCTCTTCTGGCCACAAGCTTTGCTGCCATCACCAGCGCCCCCGCAGATGCTTGCGATGCGCGTACAAAGGCTCAGGCTCGGGCCTGGAGACAATTTCAACGCCAGCAGCTGGCCCAATATCCGTACAGCGATCCGTACCTGCTGGGTCAGTCCCCCTACGGGTACCCGGTTGCTAACCCGTATGCCAACCCATACGCGTACAATCAATATCCGTACGGCGATCCCTATGGCGTAAGCCCCTATTATCCCAACGGTGGAGGCCTTCTTCCAGCCGGAACAGGCAGTGCCCTGCTACAGTCTCTGATCGGGCTGTTCTAGTGGTGCCCCAGCCCTTGCCGGCGCCCGACTAGCTACAGCGAGCTCGAGAGCTGCACCACGAGCTGTCTTCTGCGCTCGTCGTCCTGGTCGGTGCGATTGATGTATTCGACCCGGTAGCCGCACTCCACGGCCTGACGCCTGCTGAGGGCGTAAGATAGTCCCGCTATTCTCGTATTATGGTCAGTTTCTTGACCGCACCCTGAGCCTCAGCAAGCTTCGGCATGGTGACCGTCAGCACACCACTCCTAATGACGGCGGTCGCCTTGTCAGAGTCCACCGTAGCCGGCAGCATAACCGTCTTGTCGAAGGAGCCGTAGGCCCGCTCCAGCCGACGGAAATCCTCCGGCTTCTGCGTGATATCTACCTTCTTTTCGCCTTTGAGAATCACCGAATCTTTCGAAACGGACACTTCAAGGCTGTTTTCATCGAGACCGGGAACTTCGGCATTAAGCAAAATACTGTTCGGGGTCTCGATCATATCGATCGGTATTCGAAGGTCTGTCGGTACCCACGCAAGCTTCCGGTTCTTCAAAATGCTGTTCCAGAACTCCTCTGGTTTTGGACTCTTGCTTTCTGACGATGCCTTGGCAGTTGACTCTACCTTGGTACCGGTCTTTTCGACTGACTTTTCGGCTTTAGCCGTATTCTCGGCCAGGGTCGCACCCACTGCCAGTCCCAGGATTAAGGCAGCGCTTATGCTCAACGCTGACAACCCGGAAATGAGGGCTTTGAGGATACCAGGCCGATTTGCAATGGTCTTCATACACACCTCCTTGGGAAAAAGTCGGTTGACGTGTGTTTTTCACGCCCGCAAACCTCCAGCGGACCCAAAGCGCCGGAAGCAGAAAATGAGTGAAGTCCATTTGCTTCAGATGACGTTACGACGGGATCCCCGGTTCCGGGACGCTGCCTGCCAAGCAACAATCGATCACCTTTACCGCCTGCAATTGAGGTTACCGGAAGCAAGCCGACTTAGCGCGGGTGAGTGCTCGATCGCGAACGCACATGGGCCCAAAGCCTGGACCCGCCTGGCTCCACAGGGCTTCTCGCGCATGGCAGGCTTGCGGTTGGCTCCCTTGCCGGAATTTGCCCCTGATCTGCTGTGGGTGACGTTTTCCTTGCTGTGAGGACATTTCGGAGACAAATTCGGCACGCGTGCAGGACGTGCACTGTTTTATCCTGCGCATGGCGGGGCGTGAAAGTCACGCCTTGGGTGACCCGGCATCCAACCTTTACTACGACAAGAAGATGTTAGCTGCTGGCGGACCGAGTGGTCCGGCGGGGAGATTTTACTATGTGGTTCGATTCGGAAGAGTACGAAAGCGTCGGTGGCCAGGGCGATTCTGAAGCAGTCGAGACTGCTGAAAGCGAGAGCCTGTCGCAAGGGGTCTGGGATGACATCAAAAGTGCGGCCGGTGATGTTGTAACGACCGTCAAGGAAAAGATCGGCGCAGCTGCCGAGCCTGGGGTGCTTGAGGTCAAGGACGAGGGCTTGTACTCGAGTGTCTTTGACCGCACTCGGGCTGCCGCGGAAGCGCTGCCCAAGTCGGATGAACAGAAGTCCGTTTCAGGCCAGCAATCTGAAGGTACGAGCAACCAGCCTGATGGCTCCCGGCCGGAGTCTTCCGACCAGCCCAAACAAGTGGACAGGCAGGCAATGGAAAAGGCCGCCGACGCGATCGAGCAGGCATGCAACGGCGGCTTGACGGGTGCGGGCACCGACAAGGAGACGATCTACAACATCCTCAAGGACAAGACGCAGGCCGAGCGTGAGGTCATCGATCAGATTTTCAGAGAAAAGTACGGAAAGAAGTACGGCAAAGCCGGGGACGGTTCCGACTGGGGACTCAAAGAAGAGTTCGAGGACGAGATGTCCGGAGCCGATCTCGATAAGGCGCTGAACTTGCTCAACAAAAAAGATGGCAGCGCCGACGACGCCGGTCGCATTCACACGGCGTTGATCGAGAAGGACCAGTGGTTCGAGGGCAGGTCCAAGGCGAATTGCGAGAAGGACATCCGCGACACCATCTCGACGATGAATTCCGAGCAGATTGCCCAGCTGGACGCTGAATATGTTGCTCGGTACGGCAAGCACCTGCGCGAGGCCTTGATGGACGATCCGAAGCTGTCGGCCGCCACCAAGCAGTCCATAGACATCTACCTCAAAGGCTCCGACAAGATTACCAAAGAGGACACCTTCCAGCTTGCGGATATCGCTCTTAAAGAAAAGAACATGGACATGTTCCAAGAGGCCTTCCGCCACGCTTCGCCTGAGGCCAGGAAGGCATTCATGGACCAGGGTGGCGAGCAGAAGATGAAGGACGCTTTCGAGGGTCACTGGTACAACGCTTTGCCCTGGCTGGTAAGCCCGGCTCTCGGGCTGATGGTAGGACCGGTCACCGACGGCGACTTGCAGCATGCCAAGGACTACGTGCAGGCGGGGCACCTCAGCACGG